>NZ_VPAV01000014.1:0-70447 GCF_013418995.1 Acinetobacter sp. YH12106 | reverse complement strand
CAGAAGTGAAACCTCTTTGCGCTGATGGTAGTGTGGGGTTACCCATGTGAGAGTAAGTCATCGCCAGCTCATTATTCGAAACACCCCCCTGCTTATGCAGGGGGGTGTTTTTTTGTGTGCGGGATTTATAGTAAAATTAAATATAGTAAAAATAATATTCTGAATTTACTCAAGGTTATTTGCTGTTTTTAAATCAGCCTGATTATGTTTTAATCATTAAAATTTAAAGCCTAGGAATCTGCGTGTTTGAGGTATTTACACAGCTCTGTGGTGGAATCGGTTTATTTTTGCTTGGTATGACTTTAATGACCGAGAGCCTTAAAGATATTGCAGGTGAAACATTAAGACAATGGTTAGGTCGGTTTACTGGTTCTCCTTTTAAAGCAATGACTTCAGGTATTGCCTTGACCTTGATTGTGCAATCCTCCACAGCCACGACTCTAGCAACCATTGGCTTTGTCAGTGCAGGCGTACTCTCTTTTTCGCAAGCCATTGGTGTAATTATTGGCGCCAATATCGGTACAACCAGTACTGGCTGGATTGTGGCTTTTTTAGGTTTAAAGTTTTCTATTGGACAAGTGGCTTTGCCTCTCATTGCCATAGGCGCTTTACTTAAAATATTAGCACATGGACGTACAGCGCTTACCGGCTTGGCGCTTGCGGGATTCGGCCTGATTTTCTTTGGAATTGATTTGCTTCAAGTAGCAATGTCAGGTGTCGCAGAACATCTCGATCTTTCAATTTTCTCGACCGAAAGTTTTGCTGCAAAGCTGTTATTGGTACTTTTCGGTTTGGTCATGACTGTGATTTTGCAGTCCTCTAGTGCCGCCATTACAGCGACACTTGCTGCATTAGCAAGTCAGGCGATTCAGCTCGATCAAGCGCTTGTGCTCGTCATTGGCCAGAATATTGGAACCGTTGCAACTGCAGTACTGGCAGCCATCGGTGCAAATGCCAATGCAAAACGAACTGCTGCTGTGCATGTCTGTTTTAATGTCGTGAGTGCAATTTTTGCATTTTGTATTTTGGTTCCCTTGTTTTTATGGCTGTATCAACCACAGTATTTTTTATCTGGTTGGGATCATGTGGTCATTGTGGCAGCTTTTCATACAGCCTTCAGTGTATTTGGTGCCTTATTTTTTATGCCATTGATTCGCCCCTTTGAACAGCTGTTGGTGAAATATATTCCGGCACATGAAGATTCATTATTACAGGCCTTGGATGAAGCCAGTTTGGCAGTGCCTGCGGTCGCAATTAATACGGCAGAACAAGTGATCTTTAAAACCATATTGACCCAATATTCCTGGATTCTAAAAGCCATCAAGTCAGCAGAATTGGTTTCGGCCAATGAATTAAAACAGCAAGACGAATTAATTTACAAATTACAGGATTATTTAGAAAAAATTGTTGTGCCTGAAAATAGCACTGATCAAAGTCGGCTGTTTAGCTTATTAAGGATGATGGTTTATCTGAAAGTGTTGCGTAGTGATTTGGAAAATCTAAAGCATGTTGTGAGTATTCGTACCCAACCCGCGATTCATCAACTTGCCTTGGATTTTATCCAGATTCTGGAAAATGCTGGAAATAGCATGCTAGATACTCGCTCATCTGAAGATTTGAGCCAACTGTATATTGAAATGGGACATCTAAAACAGTGGAGTAAACAGCATCGTAGCGAATTACGTGAAAAAACTAATATTTATGCCTCAACGTATCAGCTGAATGCAGCCAAAACTTTTGAGTTATTGGCTGCTCAGCGTTGGTTAGATCGCTTAGTTGCGCACAGTTACCGTTTGATTAATGTACTCAATGAGCGTCAGCAAACACTTACAATGCATCAAATTGACGACGAGCATGTTTAAGAGCAGATCTGAGACCTTCTTCCAGTGTTGGGTGATAAAAAGGTTTTGCCAGGATTTGATGAATATCCTGATCGGCATCAATGGTCCAGGCCAGAAGATGGCCAAGATGTTCAGCTTGTGAACAGAAGAGTTCTGCGCCTAATAATTTGCCTGATTTTTTATCAATATAAACTTCAATACCACCTTTATTTTCAGCAAGAACCAATGCACGTCCTTGATTTTCATAGGAGGCAAATCCTCGAATAAATTCAATATTTTGCTGTTCTAACTGTTTAAAACTTTGTCCGATAATCGCCATTTCCGGGTGAGAGAATACGATTGCCAGTGGGGTGAGTGCGGGAATCGGCTTAATCTCGGAATAATTTAAACAGTTATGAACCACTTCTTTACCAGCATGAGCAGCTTCGTGCTGAATGGGGGCATCAGGTGCGGCATCACCCACTATAAATATCGGCATATCTGCGAGTTGTTTGGTTTTTTTATTGATAGGCAATTTTTTGATATCAGCAAAATTAGGATCTAACTGATTTAAACCCAAGCGATCCAGATTAGTCTGACGGCCTGTAGCACCCAAAATATATTCAACTTGAATAGTTTGAGCTTGATCATTTTCAGTAAAATTAATCTGGATATGACCAGCTTGTTTTTTAACTTGATCTGGCAAGATTTTGAACTTGATATTGAGTTCTTTACTCAATTGCTCCTGTGCCAGCTTTTGTAAAGCAGGGCTGGTTAAGGCACCTACTTTTTGGCTACGAGCGAACAGGGTAGTGTCTACGCCCAGTCGTTGCATGGCTTGTGCCAGTTCAATGGCAATCACACCGCTTCCGATCACTGCTAAAGACTTGGGTAATTGAGAAAGTTCAAATATCTCATCAGAAGTTAGATATTTATCTCCTAATTCTTCCTTGAATGTTTTATCAATATTAGGTCGTGAACCAACCGCAATAATGAAGCTTTTAGCCTGATAAGCTTGTCCATTGACTTCAACTGTATGGGCATCAATAAACGTTGCATGACCAGAAATTTTATGTGAAGCCTCCCATCGATCAACACCTTTCAGGGTTGCGCGAATGAAACGTTCTCTTAAGCTATGTAGACGTTGCATCACACCTGAAGTATCTACTACAGCATCATGTTGTAAAGCGAGGTCTTTCGCGGATTGAATGTCATGCATGCGATTTGCAGATGAAATCAGCAGTTTGCTTGGCATACAGCCGACACGTGCACAGGTCGTATCCCAGGGGCCATCATTGATAATTAAAATATTCTGAGTATGTTTGATGGCTTCGTTATAAGCACTGATTCCTGCAGTGCCTGCGCCAATAATGATGAGGTCGTACATAGAATGATTACCAATTCTCAAAAGCAGTTATTTATCTTTAAGATTTACAATGTTTATGATGTAATTTATGTAACTAGATTGCTTATTTTTGCTAATTTAAGTAAATTTTGTATAAAAGCCAAAAGCTATTTTTTTATGGCTGCTTAACTATTATATTTAGTGGGAAAAATTATGAGTTTGTTTATAAATTTAAAAAAATTAGGGGTAAACACAACAGTTTTAGCGACCTCAATTTCTTTAGTTGCTTGCGGAGGGGGCGGTAGTGACGGGTATTATGATAATGGCTCTTCAGCTGGTAGTCCAGGAGGAAATACAAGTGGTGAGAATGGAAACCAAGTTGAGTTAAAAGAAGTAGCAGCTCTTGTTATAGGTTCTTTTGATGAAAAGAATAATGTAAAAACAAATATTACCCGTAAAGGCGATACGCTTATTGTAAAATTACAAGCCGTTGATAAAGACGGTGGTGGTATTGCTGGTCGCGAAGTTAAATTATCTATTAAAGACTTTGAAAAATATAACATTACAAGTGATGCATCAGTAAAAACTACAGATGAAACAGGTTATGCCAGTTTTACACTTACTGTTCCTGAAATTACAGCTGATATTAAGAATCTTAATCTTACGGGGTCAATTGTTGGAACTAGTATTACTCAGTCACATCTAATTGGTATTACAGGGGGTACTGAAAATGTGGCTCAAAGTAAACTGGAAGTGGTATTTGAGCCTATTAATGCAATTAATGTAACCGGCGGCGAAACTGAAGTTAAGCTGAGAGCAAGAGATGTGAATGGCGGCGGAGTCGCAAATCAAAAGATTTCATTATCTATTCCTAAAGACAAGCAAAATATTTTTTCCCTTTCTAGCCAATCAGAACTTTCCACAAATAATGATGGTTATGTAACATTTAAAGTAAAACTATTGGCAGGTAAGGAAGCTAATCGTGAGGCATTAGTAAGAGAAGGTTTAACTTTAAATGCTATGTTAGTAGATAGTGAAGGTGCAGTTGCGACACAAACTTCAAATCTGACTGTTCGTTCTGCTGTTGGTATTGTTGATAAGGTAATTTTTAATACAGATATTTCTAATAATAAAATCAATGCATCTAATGGTAGTGCAGCTATTGATATTTATGTGCTCAATCCTGAAGGGTTGCCTGTTAAAAACCAGAAAGTAGCATTAGAGATAGCTGACACTATTAAGCAAATTGGTGACAGCGTTGAAGTTGTAAATGCTAGTACGTATGGTGCAAATATTACTAAGACTATCGTAACGACGGATGAAAATGGTATTGCAAGATTCGATCTTACTATTGGAGAGAATAGTGCAAGTGCGCAAAAAAGATTAGCAGAATTTGGAGTTTCTCTTAAAGCAACGGTTGTTGATGTATTAAATAAGTCAGTAGTGCAGCAGCACAAATTAACAGCTGTATCAAATATGAATGAAGCTGTAACTAATTTAACTTTTTTAACAAATCACTTAGATATTTCAGAAGGTAATGGTCAAGTTACTATTAAGGCTGTAGATGAATATGGTGGAGCCGTTGCTAATCAAGGAATTCAATTAAATATTATCGAGTCTGAACGTTTAGGGGTTATCGCTGATAATTCATCTTCTCAAACAACTAATGAAAAAGGGGAGGTAACTTTTAATTTGGTATTTAATAAATTAGATGACAAACAAATATTTGATGAGCTGAAAGAAAAAGGCATAAAATTAGCTGTTAGTCATGTTAACACTAAAAATAAAGTTATAAGTCAAACGCAAACTATCACGCTTAGTTCTAAAACTGAAGTACAAGACCCATTGTCTGATATTCAACGACTAGAGTTAATGGCCACCAAAGGAGTAGTTGCTGCTAAAGATGGTGAGTTTGAGATAACAGTAAAAGCAATCAACAATGCTGGGCAACCTGCTGCCCAAAAAATCATTGCATTTGCTTTAAGTGAAAATGCTGTAAAAAATGGAGTTACATTTGTAGGCTCAAATACTCAAGCAACAAATGATAAGGGTCAGGCTACTTTTACAGTTAAAGTAAATGCTGTTAATGCTGCGGCAATAGCGAATCTTGTACAACAAGGTATCGGAATAGATGTATCGACAATCATTGCTGATAAAACCACTGTAACAAATAGCATGTTGATTCAAGTACAAGAAGATTTAGTAGCTAGTTTGAAAGATAGTGTGGCATATGTTGCCATTGATTCATTACAGCAAGATGCAATTTTAGATGTTATTAAATCTGGTCAAACAACTATTCGTGTGAAAGCCTTGAATGTAGAAGGTGCTACTTTAGCCGGTCAGCCTGTAAAACTATCAATTGCAAATCTCTCTGATTTAATGTTGAATGGTGTAATTCCTCTTTCAATCGTAGGTGGTTCAGAAAAACCTACAGGTCAAGATGGATACGCAGAATTTACTTTGTCATACAATGCTACTAATGATAAACAACTCATTTCTAAACTAACATCAGGTAATGGCGTTAAGTTAAAAGCCGCTGTTGGGGAGAAATTTAATAATACTCAATTGTATTTAAAAAATTCAAATAATGAATCGACCACTGTCCAGCTCCAGCGTATTCAAATTACATCGAATACTGGTACAGTAACTGCATCAGGAAATAAAACAGTTACCTTTACATTACAAGCGTTTAATACAGATGGTACACCTGCCAAAAATCAATCTATCGGTTTAGGATTAAATGAAGTTGCAACACAAAATGGTGTGACTTTTACAGGTACTAACAATGTTAAAACAAATGATAATGGTATCGCGAATTTCACTATAAATGTGAATGCTCAAAACTTAGATGCTATTAAGAATTTGGTAGAAAGTGGTATTACCTTAGCAGCAGTTCATAAACGTACAGATGGCGTATCAATTAATAATACTTATCGCATCATGGTAACGGAGCCAGCAACCCCAATTACTTTAATTGATCAATTACTGATTAATGCAAGTGCACCAACGGTAAGTGGTCTTGGTGGTGAGGTAGTTGTTGCTGTTCGAGCTATAGATGCAAATGGTACAGGATTAGAGGGTAAGTCTGTTGCATTTGCTTTAACTCAAAATGTCTCTTCTCGTGTAACAGTTGATCAGAACACTGGTATAACAAATGCTCAAGGCTATGCATATTTCAAACTAAATGTAGCACCTGGTTCGATTGAAGAGGATATGGTTAGATCTGGTATTACCTATGCTGTATCTACATTAAATTCAAGCAATGGTACTTCCGTAACTCAAGTGAATAAAATTCAGGTAACTGTGCCTCAGCAAGCATTAGATGTGAGTCTTTCTAAATCTAAAGCCACAGTATTTGAAACAGGCGATACACTTGATATTGGTATTAAAGTAGTTAGTAACGACATTAAAGTTACAGGTTATCCTGTGAACCTGGAAATTTTAGATGGCGCAATCAATGGTTTAAGTCTGAATGCTGTAACTTACGCTGTTGATGCTAATGGTAATGCTAAAGCGACATTGACTATACCAGCTACTTTAACCGCCGAACAGCGTTCCCGTTTGCTGCGTGATGGTATTGTTATTCGTGCAACTATTACATTACCAAATGGTGAAAAACGTGGTAAAGAACTAACTATTGATGTTGATGAGGTTTCTAATACTAATCACCTCGATATTCAACGCTCAAAAACTTCTTTAGTAAATAGCGGTGATTCAGCATTAGTAACAGTAAAACTGTTAGATGATAATAATGGTGGTGTGGCAGAACAGCCTGTGATGCTGAGATTAGCGGGTAATCCAGATGCTACAATTCGTGGTGCTTCTTCAGTGATCACCAATGAATTCGGTGAGGCAACATTTGAAGTCGTTGTCCCTGATGGTGCTGCAACTTCTGAGGTCAGCTTGTTGGCAACACATACAAATTCAGCGGGTAAACAAGTTCGTCAGCCGAGTGTCCTGACTGTTCGTACACCAACTGCACAAGCACCTGAATTGGTATTGAAGTTCTTGAGCAATAAGAATCGCGTGAATGTACGTGGTGATCAATTTGAACTTTCGGTTCTTGTATCAGATACAGATGGTGCAAGTGTTGAAGGTAAAGCGGTAACCTTAGGAATCCCTAATAATTTAGCTTATGTAACAGGTCCATCAACGGTTGAAAGTGATGAGTCAGGTTTTGCTAAGTTTAAAGTTGTTTTGGATGAGCGACTATTGAATACGGCAGATGTTGCGAGCTTATTGAACAGTGGCTTAAATATTAATGCGACAGTAATTGATGAAAATAATCTTAAAATTACAGAACCATTTAATATTACTGCTGTCCGTACAGTTGCTAATACGCTTGGCTCAATAGCACTTAATATTTCTAATAAGTTAGAACCTGCGAATCATATTGAAGACTTAACTATTTACTACCGTTTGAAAGGCTCTGCACAATTGGTTGATCTAGATGGTAAACCAATTGTTAATCAAGAGGTAACTTTAGCGACACGACCTACCCAATATACATTAGGGCAATGGCGTTATGAAATTAAAGACTATCCATGGAGACAAGTTACAGCAAATGATGGTTCAATAACTTTGGAACCTATCGGTCAACCTCCATTTACGGACTTGAAAAAATGGATTGCTCCAAATGATTCTTATTATGCATTGTTGAGTAATGGTAATAGCTTAATTCCAGCTCAACAAGCAACAGGAAATAGAGCAAAAGTTTGTAATGTTAATACTGATATGACTGAAGTTAATCAGAAAGCATTGCGTGTTGTTCGTTTCCTTGATGTTGAAACTTCATCTGAGGGAGCTAAATATAGAACAGATAGTACAGGTCGTTTTGACTTTACTATTGAATACCCACAAGCAAATGCGCATTGGGTGACAGTGAATATTGAAGCAACCACAACCTTAGCTGAAGGTATGCCATCTGCGCAGACGCCAACTAAAGGAAATATTACCTTTACCTTACCTGCTTCTAAAGCAGACTATGAAGAAGATGGTAGCAGTGCACCGAATGAATTCAGCCCTTATGGACTTTCTAGTACTAATTGCCAACCTTAAATCTTAAAAAAAACAGCGCTTCGGCGCTGTTTTTTTTATAGGAGCTAAAATTTAAGGACTAGATAGAAGTTCCCACACTCACACCCACAGTCGGCTTCAAGTTCATTGAACTACAGCCGATAAAGGTCAAGCTCAGACATAACACCACTAAGATTTTATTCATGAATCAATCCTTGAGATTTAGCCTGGTTAAACAAGGTCGCTGAACGTGTACCGCTACGGCAGACCATCAAAATCGGCTTTGGCAGCTCATTATAAGATCGAGCAAACTCCTCAATATTGGCCTGAGAAATTTGACCACTCATGATGGGTTGATAAATAACACTGACTTGAGACTTTTCAGCAATTGAACGTAGCTGTCCAACCTTGACCTGATTGCCTTGTTCCTGGTCCGGGCGATTGACAATCACAGATTTAAAACCCTGTTGCATCAATTGCTGAAACTTGTTGGTGGTCATTTGCCCTGTAACACTCACCGTAGAGGTCAGTGCACGGCTAAGCTCTTGTGCAGCAAAAACAAGTGAAGTACAGCTAAAACAGATTGCTAGTACCACACCTTTCCAAAACGACTTAGTCATCCAGCAGATCCATCTGTTTTGCCAGTTGATATAAATTATTCGAGCGGTTTCCGGTACGGCAGAACATCAGGATAGGTTTCGGCAATTCATTATAATGATTGGCAAAAGTACGTACATCGAGCTCAGTAATCTGACCAGCGACGACAGGCTGAAAGACATAATCCAGACCGGCACTGCGTGCAGCTTCTTCAATTTGTGCACTGGTCGGCTGCTCAGAACCACCTTCCATATCCGGGCGGTTATTGATAATAGATTTAAAACCTTTCTCGACCACCTGAGTCACGTGTTCCGGACCAATTTGACCAGCAAAGCCTACATTTTCGCTCATGACGCCACTCCATCATTTCATTTATATCGATATGCTTTATGATAGCATTAAGCGGAAAACATGCTGAAGCTGTTGTGAAATTTTTATAAATGATGATCACCATAAGATAACGCAATGGAGCGCGTATGCAGGCTTATACAGTTGAGCCACTGTATGTCAAAAGCGGTCAGGACGTGATTGCTGCAGATTTTTATCGGCCTAAAAATATAGAAAAACCGGCCGTGATCTTGATGGCCCATGGTCTGGCGGCCTTACGTCAATTTAAACTGGTGCACTATGCCCAGCATTTTGCCAGTGCCGGCTATGCGGTGGTGTTATTCGATTATCGCTATTGGGGCGGCAGTACCGGGCGACCGCGTGAGCTGGTATCCATTAATGCCCAGCTGGATGACTGGCGAACCATGATCAGGCATATTCAGGCACGTAAGTCGATTGATAGTCAACGGATCGTGCTCTGGGGAACTGCCTTAAGCGGAGGGCATGTACTCACTCTGGCAGCAGAACTGAAAAATATTCAGGCCGCAATGGTACAGGTGCCTTTTGTCGATGGGGCTGAAAGTGCCAGGTTTTATCCTTTGCAGCAACTCCCTAAGGCACTTAAGGTTTCTAGTCAGGACTATATGGGAAGTAAGGTCGGTATGCAGCCCAAAACCTTGCCGGTGGTCGATCCTTGCGAGCTGTGTTTTATGCCGACACAGGACAGCTACGAGGGTTATCTGTCGATTGTGAATCCGGATTATTATTGGAGTGGTCAAATTCCTGCGCGGGTCTTTTTTAATTTAATGCGTTATCGCCCGATTCAGCAAGTTAGAAAAATCACCATTCCGGTGCTGTTTATTGCAGCAAAACTGGATAGTTTAATTCCGATTGAATCCAGTCGCGAAACCGTAACCAATCTTGCACCGTTTGTACAATATCAGGAGTGGAATATCCGGCATTTTGATATTTATCATGGTGAATGGTTTGAAAAAGCCGTTTCAACCCAATTAGAATTCCTACATCAACATATTGGAGTACGCTAGATGATTATTGTATGCCCAGAATGTCAGGCCAAAAATCGTGTTCCTGAAGATAAACTCACCGCCAACCCTGCCTGTGGTCAATGTCATCAGGCCCTGATTCCATTGGCGCCAATTGAATTAAATGAGCAGAATTTCAGCCAGTTTGTCACCCATAGTGATTTACCAATCCTGATTGATCTGTGGGCAGAATGGTGTGGCCCCTGTAAAATGATGGCACCGCATTTTGCGACTGTCGCGCAGCAATACCCAAACGTGGTTTTTGCAAAAATTGATACCGAAACGAATCCGCGCTTAAGTTCAGCATTTAATGTTCGTAGTATTCCGACGCTGGTGTTGATGAATAAAAGCAACGAAATTGCTAGAATAAGCGGTGCATTACGATCAAGCGAACTACAAAAATGGCTTGATCAGCAGTTAAATACCCAACCCTAATTCAAATGCCTGGAGTGAATGTGTCAGATTCTCAAGTAAAACCAGAGGGGATTCTTTCCCTACAAACGATCGCAATGCCTGCAGATACCAACTGGAGTGGTGATGTGTTTGGTGGCTGGATCGTTTCACAAATGGACTTGGCAGGCGCGATTCACGCAGAACGATTTTCAAAGGGACGTTGTGCCACGATTTCGATTAACCAGATGACCTTTCTGGTTCCAGTGAAAGTCGGGGATGTCATTAGCTGTTATACCCAGATTTTAAAAGTTGGCAAGACCTCTATTCAGATGGAAATTGAAGTCTGGGACAGTCATGATGATTCACGTGCGCCGATTCGTGTCACAGAAGGGGTATTTACCTTTGTCGCAGTCGATGTAAAAGGCAATAAGCGTCTGATTCCAGAGGAAGCCAAACAGAAGTTTTTAGAGTCTCAAGCAGCCCAATGATTGAATGAGATATAAAAAACTCCCAGAGATCATCTCTGGGATTTTTCTTGCTTAGAAAGAATTATGATTGCTTGAGCTGATCTTTGGCAATCCAGGCCCAGAGCATTTCACATTGAATCGGCGTTTCACCGGATTCATCCGTGACCGTGACCTGAACCAATGTTTCGCCTTTATCGGAGCTTTGCATGAGTGCTTGTTGCTCCGGCGTCAAGGTAGCGACTGCAGTCATGGCGCCTTTGGTCGGACGTTTAAAATCAATCTTCAAACTTTTGATTAATACAATCGCGGTATCCGGCACATTCATTGCCGTCACAAAGCCGGTCGCAGTTTCTGCCACTAAGGCCATGGCGCAGGCATGTACCTGACCAATATGGTTTTGCATGGCTTTATGGTTAGCGATTGTGACCACCACTTTTTCCCCACTGAGTTCTACATAGCGAATCTTGGCAGAACCTACCATGGGAATAATCCGACCAAAGGTTTTACTCAATAAAGTACTACGAATAGCTTGAGGTAGTCTGGAAGTAGCTTTTACCAGTTTGGTCAGTCGATTGCGATGCGTCATAATTCCTTCTTTAAGACACTGTGCGGTCTTAATCTTTAAAGTTATTGAACTGTAAAGGCAGACCAAATTGCTGTTCTTTTAAGAAGGTCATCACTTGTTGCAAAGTGTCGCGCTTCTTGTCCGTTACACGAATCTTGTCACCCTGAATAGAAGATTGCGCTTTAATGCCGCTTTCTTTAATGGCTTTATTGATTTTTTTTGCGGTATCAGAGTCAAGACCGTCTTTGAGCTTGATCACCTGAATCACGTTTTTACCAGAAGCCGTCATTTTCTGTGGATCGAGTGCCTGAATATCAACTTTGCGTTTAAAGAAATGACTTTCGAGCATGCTATACACTTGTTCACACTGGAAATCACTTTCAGTCGAAATCTTGATTTCCTTGTTTTTTTCATTCAGTTCAATAGAAACGTCCTGACCGCGGAAGTCAAAGCGGGTCGCAATTTCTTTTTGGGTGTTTTGAACTGCATGATTTACTTCAAAAATTTCTAATTCAGAAACAATATCGAAAGAAGGCATGGTTTAGACCTTTACAAATGGAAAGAATATCTGAGATGCTAGGGATGTTTTCTTCATTTGCCAAGTGTTGTTTACATCAAAGGAGTGCGCAATGATCCGTAAACAAGAAATTACAACATTTGAGTTCCCAGAAAATGCAATTATCTGGGATGTACGCGATACAAGTGCTTTTGCTGAAGCACACGTGAAAGGGGCGGTAAATCAGCCCATTAACGATCTTTCAGCAGAGAGCCTAACTCAGGTGTCAGCGGATCAACCCATTTACATCTTGTGTGGTGGGGGTAGTAAAGCTCCACGTGCTGCTGAAAAACTAGAGGGTTTTGACAGTTCACGTGAATATGTCATTCTGATGGGGGGTACTCGTGCCGCCCGTGATGCAGGCTTACCGCTTGAACAGGGTGCATAAGCATTCTGTTAAAAAGAAGCGCCGCAAGGCGCTTTTTTATTGGCTGAAATTTAATTCCTCCCAACCTTCCTTTTCTAAAGGGAGGAGCTACAGGCATTCGATTTATTCATAAAAGTATAAAAAAGTTCCCCTTTAAAAAAGGGGGACTTAGAGGGATTCATTCAAAAGGGTAATTCAATTTGTGGCTTAAAATAAGGCTTCTTGGCTTTTACTTTCTTTTGAAAGCGGCTCACGCTGAGTTTTTTAACCAGACTTGCCGGAACAGGACAGGCTTCACCCAGAATCTGGGCGACCAGAATTTCACTACAAAGGGGTGCAAATAAAAAACCTTTGGAGCCTAGACCGGCAAAACTATAAATTTCCTGTTCAGGCTGCATTTTCCCGAGTAAAGGAAAGTAATCCTGACTTTGGGCACGTAGCGCTGCACGGCCTTGCCAGGTGTTAATCGGTGCTAATGACGCGGCATAATCTGGAAAGACGCTCTGGAGCAGCTCATGATTATGTGCATGATCTTCTAGGAGCACCTCTGTATCCTCCCGACCAGGATGGAAAGATGCACCGAGAATTAAATGTGTATCATCCAGTTGCATACAATACCCACCGTAGTTATAAGCAGTCTCTTTGCTTAAAGGCTGAGCGCTATTGTTTAGCCAGCTCACTTGTCCACGAATTGGCTTGAGTGCCGGATAATGCTCAAAGAATTGTGCTGTCTCGCGCGCGCTACAAACCAGCACATGATCAAACTGACCCAAACAATTTTCATTTTCAAAAAGTTTGGGTTGAGATAGCTGCTCAATTTTGGTGATTTTTGCTTGGATATATTTAATATTCGGATGCTGTAAAATTTCATCACGCAATTGATGTGGAGAAATAGTTCCTGCTGCTAAAAGTTTTAAACTTGAATATTCAGTATGCAGTTTCTGCTCATCCGCCGTTTGCACTGAAAGAATATGTGCTGGATATTCATTTGCCAGACTTAAAAGAGTCTCGGGATGTTTGAGTGCCAATTGACTGACCTGAATCGGTCGAAAGGCTTTGAATTTTGCATAATGAGTCAGCGCATGTTGCCAAGCCAAGGTCATTAAATGTTCTGCACTCTGCTCAATCGGGCAGAGTTTTGGGTTCAGGAGTGCAAGCGGGTTACCAGAACCACCAGCAAGTGGCGCTGATTGATCGTAAATCGTGACTTGGCGGCCACGCTGCGCAAAGGCCCAAGCAGCACTTAAACCTGCGATTCCGGCACCAATAACCGCAATCTGGCGTATGTTAAATTCAAGTTCAGGATTTAATGCTGTTTTTTTTTGAGTAATATCCTGATCTGCACCCGAATTGGCTGGTTCAGATAGCTTCCAGATGGCTTTGAGCATTTCACGTTTATGCCCAAAACCTCTTGGACGTGAAATGGAAATCCCATGATTCTTTAGGCCACGTTTCAGGACACCTGCGATACTAAAAGAAGCGAAAGTGGTGCCGATCTCGGATAAACGCACAATATTATTTAAAACATTTTCTTCCCACATGTCTGGATTACAAGACGGCGCAAAACCATCCAGAAACCATGCATTCACAGGTGCGGTTTTTTCCATGATGGGAAATACATCATGGGCATCTCCAAGCCAAAGATCCAGACTGAAACGTTGTTCAGGAAAGCTTAAACGGTGGCAGCCTGCAATTGGCATCGGATATTGGGAAATCAGTTGATCTGCTAATGGCTTGAGTTCAGGCCAGACATTTAAAGCGCGAATCAGATCGGGTTTAGAGAGCGGAAATTTCTCCACTGAAATCGCATGCAAATGACTGTGATTGTCCGGACGGGTCTGCTGCCAGAGCTGCCATAACGCCAGAATATTCAATCCTGTGCCAAAGCCGGTTTCGCCCACACAAAAATATTCAAACGGTTTTAAGTCAGTCAGGCGGGTCGGCAGTTCATTGCCATTTAAAAAAACATGGCGGGTTTCCAGCAAACCATTGTCTTTAGAAAAATAAACATCGCCAAACTGTTTAGAGACAGGCACTTCAATGCCATCCACCAAGTGCCAATCGAGATCGGCGGTTTGAATTGCATGCGACAAAACGACTACAACCTTAAATAAGTCCGAAAGGGGAATAGATTACCATTGACGGCGACGCTTGGTATAAACGTAACTGGCAATCAGAAAGCCCAGCAAAACGCCCACGGCCAATGTGGCAGCGCCGTAGAGGAACATCTGTGCACTGCGTTCGCTTTGTAAAACCTGTACTTGCACGCCAAGATTGTCATTTCTGAGCTGTAGTTCCTGATTTTGTGCTAACGCTTCCAGATTGGCTTTTTCCAGCTGTTGCAGACGCGTCGCCTGATCTTTCACCAAGGCTTTTACTTTGGCATCTTGCTGAGCTTTATTTCTGGCGAGTTCTTCAGCAGTCAGTGGCTTATTTCCAGTTGCCGGAAGGGCTTGAGATGCTGTTGCAGCCACAGGGATAATTGCAGGTTTTGGCGTAGCAGTGGGGGTTGCGACCGCAGCTTGTACAGCAGCAGCGGCGACACTGTTTGGTGTTGTCTGAACTGTGGCAACTTCTACTGCCCATACAGAATGAAAGGTACAACAGAGGCCAATAACACTGGCAAGAACAACACGCATAAACCTTATCCTTGAGGGAATGCTTTGTTAAACGGTTTCACATCAATCTGTGCATATACACCTTCTTTCAGGAAGGGTTCATCTTCTAGCCAGGTATCCAGGTCTTCACGGCTGTCAAAATCGACAATGATGGTACTGCCATAAAAGCCGGCTTGTGGATTACTCGGATCTTTCGGCATCGCGCCTGCAACAATCAGACGGCCTTCATCATTCAGCTTTTGCAAGCGGGCAAGATGTTGTGGACGAATGGCAAGACGTTTCTCCACTGTACCTTCCTGATCGGTACAGCTAACGACGAATAATGGCATGATGATTCTCAATCGTTTGTAGTTGGATTTATTCAGCAGTCTTAAAGTATTTACGCAATACAATAAACTGGATAATGATAAAGGAAAACATCACGATCATGTCACCGAATGCCGTAAATTCGCCCCAATATTTTCCATCCAGCCACAAGTAGGCAAAGAAGGTATGTAAAAATGACATCAGTGCAAACATGGCGACCCAGGCATAGTTCAGTTTGATCCAGCCTTTTTCACTTAAGTTGAAAACCGGGCCAAACAGACGCTGAATCAGTGGCTTTTTATCTTTACTAAACCAAGGCGACAGCAGGAATACGCCCGCAAAGACCAGATTCAGCAATACCGCCTTTAAACGGATATAGAAATCGTCGCTCAGCATCAGAGTGATCCCACCAAAAATCACGGTCATAAACAGCACAATCCATTGCTGCTTATCCAAGCGGAATTTTTGCATGACAAATAACGCACCATAGACCACCAGCATAGCAATAATCAGACCAGTGGTTGCCACAAGAATATTATTATTGTCGACACCCCCCGCAGAACCGATCAATTGCAAAAGTTGATGGTCAGTGTCTTTTGGATCTACAGTTTTATATAAATAAAAGAAAATAATGAGTGGCACAAAGTCTAAAAGTGCTTTCATGTTAGAGTATCTAAATCTGATTAAATAAATGTCATAGTATAGAGATGCACGGCGTAGATTTACATACACATAGCAATATTTCTGATGGAACTTTAACTCCACAGCAATTGGTCGAGGCTGCCGTAGAGAAATCGGTGCATACTTTGGCATTGACAGATCACGACACTATGGATGGCCTGGAACTGGCACAAGAAGCCGCTAAAAATCATGAGATTAAGATCATTTCTGGGGTGGAAATCTCCAGCCAGTGGTCACGTCCAGCCACCAAGAAAAATTATGGCGTGCATATTGTTGCACTGAATATGCAAAATCCTGAGCCTTTACAAAAAGCCCTCAATCAGCAGAAGAAAATCCGGGCGGAACGCTCGAAACAGATCTGTGACTTACTGATTCCTTTAATTGGTCAGGATATTTATGCCGATGTACTGGTCAAAGTCGATAATATCCCTGATCGGGTAACACGGACGCATATTGCCAAAACCTTAGTAGAAAAAGGTATTGTGACTCGCCCGCAACAGGCTTTTGATAAGTACATCAAGGAAGGCAAGAAAGCCTATGTCAAATTTGATGGCTTGAGTCTTGAAGACACGGTTCAGGTGATTCATGAAAGTGGCGGTTTTGCAGTGCTGGCACATCCGACCAAATATGACCTATCTGCGACCAACATTCGTTACCTGATCGAGATCTTTGCCAAGTTTGGTGGCGACGCCGTTGAACTGCCGCCAGCGGTAGATCCAAGTTCCACTCGCCAGATGGTCGATCGGATGATTGCGGAGCATCGTCTGAAAGTTTCGATTGGCAGTGACTTTCATGGCGACCATATGCCATGGATCAGACTCGGGAATGTGCCGAGCCTAAAACCGGGACAAGTCGGGATTTGGGAGAGTTTTGTTGATTGAGTGCTTTACTCGAACTTTGTTCTTGCAAAGCAGAAGTGCCTTTTGCTGATAGAAAAGGGCAAGAGAAGAATAAATTACAGTAGGTTATGATCTTTGGCCTGAATCGGTGGTGGGGTTGGTTTGCCCAGCGTGCCTAAGAGTTCAATTTCAATTGTACGCACCATTGAGTCCAGTGGCAAATCATTACTTTGCGTGCCAAAAGGTTCTTCAATTTCTGAGCTTAAGGCATCTAGTCCTAAAAAGGTATAAGCCAAAATTCCGACCAGCAAAGGCGTAAATAAACCCAATGTTGAACCCAGGCTAAAAGGCAAAATAAAACAGAAAAAATAGACGGTACGATTCAGCAAGACCGAATAGGCAAAAGGCAAAGGCGTTGTCGCAATCCGGTCACAACCAGTCTGGACAATACTTAGTTCTGCCACATGATTATTCATCTGCATATAGATGATGTCTGAGATTTCACCTTCTTTGAGTGCCTGCATTAACTCCCATTGAATCAGGCTTAAGGTATATTGCGGCGCGTTGGCCTGTTGATAGAGCTGGGTCACCGCTTGCTGGCTCATGCCGCTGGTTTCAACCAGTTCGGTCGGATTGGCTGTTTGATGGCGTAGCCGGTCACGGAGAACATTGGCAAAGACAATCACATGCTGAATCACACGCTCACGGCGACCTTGGGACAGCATCCTGCAATCCCGGTCAAAATGACGTGAATTGGCAATCAAAATACCCCAAAGTTTGCGCGCTTCCCACCAGCGGTCATAACAGGCCGAGTTCTTAAATCCGAGAAAGATCGACAGCACGACTCCAATCAGGGTAAATCCGACCAGGGGTAATTCTGGAAAATGAAAATAGCCAATATGTGATAAGCCACCAATGATAGCTGACATCAGCATCACCACGCCTAAAGGTGGTAAAACTTTAGGTAAAATCGTCCCCCGCCAGGAAAACAGCAGTTTAAAAACAGTCGGCTGGTCACGTACGATCATTTATTGGAATCATCACAATTTTTTTCATGATCTTGTGGAGTTGTGCCTGCTTTGTCAAGTGCTATTCAATACTGCATTTCCGGTTTGATGAGTTGCTGCTCAGCAAAGGAAAAACTGCCTTCCAAAGCAATGATGCAATGGTCGATTAAATGGATATCCACCAGTTGGCAAGCCTGTTGAATCTGGCGGGTCAATGCCAGGTCAGCCTTGGAGGGAGAGGGCCGGCCCAGCGGATGATTATGTGCAATGACAATTGAGGTTGCCTGTTGGCTAATGGCATAACGTAGCAATTGATTAATAGAAATATCACATGCATTGATGGAGCCATAAAACAGTTTTTTAAAGGCAATTTTTCTTAGACTGGCATCCAGACACAGCACGGCAAACACTTCCTGAGTTTCACCGAGCAGTTCAAAACGTAAGTAATCTCTCAGCCGCTTGGAATTGGTAAGTTCCAGTGTATCCTGTTTCAGGTGCTCGGCAATGTAACGCCGTCCGAGTTCCTTGACGGCCATCAGTTGGGTATATTTACTGATGCCCATGCCATGAAACTGGCTGACTTCCTGTAAAGGTGCATCCAGTAAGGCAGTCAAATGACCAAAATGCTGAATCAGCAAACGCGCCAGATCAACTGCCGAATGTTGCTGGGAACCGGAACGTAGAAAAATGGCCAGTAGCTCGGCATCGGACAGACTTTCTGCGCCATATTGAATTAAGCGTTCTCGCGGCCGTTCTTGTTCCGGCCAGTTTTTAATAGAAAATTGCATAGTTATTAGACTTATTTATTATGAATTATCAGTTTTCCCGCAAGCCGATCGCTTGGGAATGCGATTATTTAATGCTATTGTGAGCCCCACTGCAACAGCAAGGTAATCTGTTCGTGAGCTTTGATCTAAGTGTAATTCCTCATAAAAATATCATTTTGGCCGTCACTGGCGGTATTGCTGCCTATAAAAGTGCAATTCTGGTCCGCCGTCTGAAAGATGCCGGATTTGATGTGCGGGTCGTCATGACTCACGGTGCGCAGGCTTTTATTACACCTTTAACCTTTCAAGCCTTATCGGGCAATCCCGTACATACTGAATTGCTGGATACTGAAGCAGAAGCCGGCATGGGCCATATCGAGCTGGCACGTTGGGCAGATCTGTTATTGGTAGCACCGGCCAGTTGTGACACCCTGGCAAAGTTTGCCGCAGGTCTGGCCGATGATCTACTCAGCACTTTATATCTGGCGACGAAAGCACCAGTCTGGGTAGCGCCTGCCATGAACCAGCAAATGTGGTCAGCTAAGCCAACACAACGCAACTTGGCCACTTTAATTGAAGATGGTGTGCATGTGATCATGCCGGATGCCGGATCTCAAGCCTGTGGCGATGTGGGTTTAGGCCGTATGCCTGAGCCGGAAGATCTGGCACGACAAGTCACAGAATATTTCCATCAAGCACAGCGTGCGATCGCAGAAAAATTTGGTCAGCTTGCGGGTAAACGTGTCACCATCACCGCCGGTCCAACCCGTGAAGCGATTGATCCGGTACGTTATATTTCCAATCACAGTACCGGTAAAATGGGCTTTGCTCTGGCAGCTGCCTGTTATGCCGCTGGGGCAGATGTGACCCTGATTGCAGGGCCAGTGACTCTGGATACACCAAATGGCGTCAAACGCAAAAATGTCAGTTCTGCCGTAAAAATGCTCAATGAAAGCATGCAGATGCTGGAAGATGGCTGTGATATTTTTATTGCAACTGCTGCGGTGGCGGATTACCGCGTGGCGGAAGTTGCAGAACACAAAATTAAAAAATCTGGCGATGAGCTGAATGTGGCGCTTGTGAAAAATCCGGATATTGTTGCGACCATCGCCCAGCAAGAGAAACGTCCGTTTATGGTCGGTTTTGCGGCGGAAA
The DNA here is from genome assembly GCF_013418995.1 of Acinetobacter sp. YH12106. NCBI lineage: Bacteria > Pseudomonadati > Pseudomonadota > Gammaproteobacteria > Moraxellales > Moraxellaceae > Acinetobacter > Acinetobacter sp. YH12106. The sequence goes on along the minus strand of NZ_VPAV01000014.1, from coordinate 50,578 downwards.
CCTGCAATATTGAAGAATATGCCGCGGGCAAACTGGTCGCGAAAAAACTGGATATGATTGCCTGCAATGATGTCTCACGTGCCGATATCGGTTTTGCGTCGGATGAAAATGCCATGACCGTATTTTTTGCCGAACAGTATCAGATGGATAAGCGTGATCTGGAAAAAGCCTCCAAGCAGGAAATTGCCCAGCAGCTGATTGAAGCGATTCATGATGCCTTGCATCGTGATCCATCCAGTGATGACGATTTTTAAAAGAATCTTCACAAAAAAAAAGCCCTGTTAGACTCAGGGCTTTTTTATGAGTAAATTTTTATCATTTATTCAAAAAGCTGTAGAAATCTTAAATAATTTAGTCATGATTCATGCACTGCTTATTTCTTGTTTTTTCAAAAAAGCATAAAATAGGTCACAGAATAAGCAAGCATAACAATACTGCATATATCAGCTATAAGCAGGAACAGGAAAGAAAAAGAAGGAGGCGCTATGAGAACAATCATTGTGTTATGGATGATCGCCTGTCTGGCTGGATGCAGTTACTTTGTCTCGATGGATGAATTGGCCAGAAATATTCAAGCGCAGATGCAACAGGAATTTAATTCCAATCAGGATTATCAGCGCTATCGTTTTACTGTGCAGAAGGTCAAAATTGTCCAGCGGCAGGGCAATCAATTTAAAGCGATTTCTCATCTGAATTATCAGGGGGAGGCATATCCGGTCAATGTCAAAATTTTTAAGGTCGATGGAGGCTATAGGTGGTCGATCGAAGAGGATGCCTTTGCTTTTATTGATGAAATTGAAATAGAGCAATACCGGCAGCAACTGGATCGGGAGTTACAGCAGCTGGCTTCAGCCTTAGATGACCTGGAACCTGTAGATGAGTCAAAAGAACATGAGCACGGTTCTCTGGTCACACCCATTGCCGAGCCAGAATTTCAAGGTGTTTCTTATCAGGAAGAACCGGTTCCGGTCGGTAATATCACCGCATATACTCAATAACGTCTTCGCTCATCTCTATAAAAAAGCACCGATGATCGGTGCTTTTTTATATCGATTAGACTTTTAAATTCGTATTTAGAATTCAACTTGCTGATGTTCACGCACATAGTCTTCAGTACGTTGCATTGCTTCTTGAATATTAAACAGCGCAGTTTCCACATCTTTCAAGGTTTTGGCATTGCCACCGCTTAGTGCCTGACGCCATTTACGTGCACCCGGCAAGTTCTGGAACAGTCCTAAAATATGACGGCTAATAATTGACAATGGTGCACCTTCTGCCATGCGCTGGGCAATATAAGGCAGCATTTGTTGCATGATCTCGAAACGATCCGGTGCATCCAGATTCCACAATTGGCCCAGTTCAGCCAATAAGTACGGATTATGATAGGCTTCACGACCAATCATCACGCCATCGACATGTTTGAGATGTTCCAGCGTTTCGGCATAGGTCTTGATCCCGCCATTGATTTCAATCAGCAGATCAGGACGATCCTGCTTCAGGCGATAAACATCTTCATAACGCAGGGGCGGCACATCGCGGTTTTCTTTAGGCGATAGACCTTTTAATAAGGCAATGCGCGCGTGTACGATAAAATTATTGCAGCCGGTTTTGGCCACGGTATCGACAAAATGCAGCATTTCTTCATAAGACTGCATATCATCAATCCCGATCCGGTGTTTTACAGTCACTGGAATATCCACCGCATGCTGCATTTCAGCAATACATTCTGCGACTAAATCGGGTTCAGCCATGAGGCAGGCCCCAATTTTATTATTCTGTACCCGGTCACTCGGGCAACCCACATTTAAATTGACTTCGTTATAACCCCAATCCTGTGCCATCTTGGTACAGGTCGCGAGATCTTTAGGATTCGAGCCACCAAGTTGTAGCACGATCGGCTGTTCTTCGGTGTTAAAGTCCAAATGCCGTTTGGCATCCCCATAAATGATGGCACCTGTGGTGACCATTTCAGTGTACATAATCACATTTGGGTTAAACAGACGGGCAAAGAAGCGATAGTCTTTGGTGGTCCAATCCATCATCGGCGCAACACTGATTCGTGGTTGAAGTTTATTTTCAATGGTGGTCAGATCAGTCATTCAAAATTATGCCTTAACGAAATGGAAGAAGAAGGGATGAATAAATCACCCAAAGATTATTTTTTTTTGCCCAAGCTCGCTAGGCCAACATCGCAAAAAAAGAGGGCGTAATACTAGCATAAAATCAGCAGAACGACCCGGCGAACTTGAGTCAAGCCAGTAAGTCCAGGACATAAAACAAGAAATAAAATTAGAATTCCAAGTCATTCCAGAATGGTATATTTTGATAGTAGAAACACCAATATAAAAAATGATAGAAATAAGGAGAATAATTATGCTGTTATTGGAGGAGATTTATAAAAGCCATAAAGCACAAAATTCAGCACATTTTAACTTAAAAATTCATCGTGGCTTAGGCTGGTTTAAAAAAGCGCTAGACTTGGATCAAGATCTGGATTTTAAATTCATCAGTCTATGGATTGGTTTTCAGGCTATTTATGCAGAAGAGGATGATCGGGTTCAGGGAAAGGATAAGCTGCATCAATTTCTAGAAATACTTTGCCAAAATGATCTGGACCAGAAGATTAATCATATTGTCTGGGAAAAGTACAGTCAGCCAATCCACTCACTCTTAGCGAACCCCTATATGGAACAAAGTTTTTGGGATTATCGTCACCAGAAAATTAGTCTGGAACGCTGTAATGCTGAACTGGAAACACAGAAAAAAATCATACAGCATGCTTTAAATGAGCGAAATTCTGTAGAAATTTTAGTCGGGGTGTTTCGTCGTTTATATACATTACATCATCAGCTCATGCAGGGCGGAGTTACCTATCATAGTTCCCTGAATCACAAGTCACTCGAGGAAAGCTGCCGGATTCTGGCCGCTTTGCTGCCGGTCTTTATCTGTATTTTATTGGAAAATTCAGTTGCTCTAGATTTAAATAAACCTTTCTATCCAGCGGCTCAAGTCAGCTAAGTATAGTTAAGCATCTAGGCTGCTGTCCGGGCGTGATGCCATTGATCCAGTAAGGCGAATAGGGTAGCGCCTAGGGCCAGCCCGAGTCCTGCCATACAGGTCATGCTCCAGCCCCCATGATGCCAGGCATAAACCCCTAAGGCTGAACCACAGGCACCGCCAATAAAATACAGGGTCATATACAGTGAATTGACCCGTGATTTGGCATCCGGGCGCAGGCGGAAAATCACATTCTGATTACAGCTATGCGTAATCGCCAACCCCAGATTAATCAGTCCATAGCCCAGAATATAGCTCAGCAGCGATACCGCACCAAAATATAGGAACAGCCAGCTCCCAATCAGGATCGAACAGCCAATCCAGCTCAAGGTTTTGATATGGCCCCGATCGGCCCATTTGCCAATGAATTGAGTCGACAATGCGCCAAAGACACCAACCAGTGTCACCAGACCGACCATGACATCAGAAAGCTGGAAAGGTTCTTGGGTCAGCAGCAGGGCAATGGTCGAGAACAGCATGCTCATGGCGGCAAAAGCACAGGCACCGGTAAGAGAGCGCAAGACCAGTCGTGGTTCATGTGTTAATAAGCTCGCCATAGATTTGAAAATCGCTGCATAGCTGATTCTTAGGCGTGGCAGACTCGGTAATTTTCCTCGCAGATAAAAACTTAAAGCCAGCATGCTGATGCCACTGACGATATAGATCATTTTCCAGTGAAACAGGTCGGACAATAATCCCGCAATACTGGTCGAGAGCAGAATACCGACCAGCAAGCCGCTCATCAGGAAACCCACTACTTCTCCAGTTTTTTCCGGTTTGACTGCCATGGTGGCCAAGGGAATCAGAATCTGTGCAGCCACGGAAAACAGTCCGGCAATGATGGTGCCAACCCACAGCATCGGCAGGTTTATCGCACTGGCACAAATAAATAAACCTGCAGCTGCACCCAGCATGAGAAAGGGAATCAGCTTGGTTTTATTCAGCATATCGCCCAAAGGTACAATAAACAGCAGGCCTAATGCATAAGAGATTTGAGCAAAGGTAACGGTGAGTGCCACTTGTGATTCCGGCACCTGATAATATTGCTGAATCGATGAAATCAGTGGCTGGCAATAATAGTTGGCGCCGGCACATAAACCACAGGCAATCGCCATCAGCCATAATAAGGGCTTGTTTTGACTGATATCGAGGGGCGTGTTCATAGCAGCAACCTTATCTAAGCCGAGGAGAATTTAAAACAAGCAGCGCATTGATGCAGGAATGAAAGGCACTATAAGTGAGAACTTTAGGCTTTAAAAGTAGAAAAATATTACAATGACTCAATGAAAAGATCTTAGATCGCAAGGACTACACAAGACTTGAATTAGAAAACCAGTCAGGAATGATCAGGTTGCCAGATTTTTGATCAATAGCTGGCTTTATTACAACGCATAGGACAAAGAAAGAACGGAAAATCCCCTGAAAATGAAAAAAATTAAATAATGGCTCTCATTTTATGCGCAGATATGGTGCATAAACTTTATTTTAGTCACTTATTCGGTTTATGACATTAATATAATAAATGGTCAGCAAGATTTTTGTTCCTCTTGGTCTGATCATTTTAGAGATAAGTGACCTTTAGACCCACAGATCTCGTTGTGTCACATCCATCAATTCAACCTCAGCCTGATGGGTGTTAAATCATAACTAAATTGAATAAAAGGTATTACTTTACAGATCAGATAGCTTATCTGGAATAAGTTCTTTATTTGTCAATAAAGTCAAATTTAGAAAACTTGGAGAGCTAAAGTGCCGCTGTCCTTAGCAGAGAGACCTATTCAGAAACGGGTAGCATAAAGAACCAAAACAGGAATTTTGGTCAGAAAGATCAATGTAACAAAAAAAATCTCAAGTAGGCGGCTTATCAGCCGAGCGCATTTTCAGGTTTTCATTCAGGTAAATGAATATCGTTTATAAAATAATCAAATATAAATATTTGGCGTATGTAAGCCATGCACCAGTACAGCAACATTTTTATGAATCATCAGTTCAATATATAGGCATTTATTAAATAAATAGTAGGTAGTAATTTCAAACAGTTTGATTAGAATCCAAAAATTCAACAAGAACACATCCTGAGGGGAAGCATCGTTTAAGCGATGTTTACTTAAGAAAAATTAGCTTGAGGAACGCTCATGCAGATCGGAATTCCAGCCGAAACTGTTGTCGGTGAAAATCGCGTCGCTGCGACGCCAGAGACAGTAAAGAAATTGATCAGCGCAGGACATAGCGTGATTATCGAACGTAGTGCAGGGCTTAAAGCTGCCTATATCGATAGCGCCTATGAACAAGTTGGTGCCAAAATTACGGATGATGCCTACACCGGCAGTCAATTGATTTTAAAAGTTCGTGCACCGAAAGGTGAGGAAATTCAAAAACTCAATCCGAACACCGCCATCGTGGCGATGTTTGATCCTTACCGTAATACTGAGCTTGACCAATTTGCGGCACAGAACGTGTCTGCATTTGCATTGGAACTTTTGCCACGGACCTTGTCTCGTGCGCAGAACATGGATGTCTTGTCTTCTCAAGCCAACCTTGCAGGATACAAATCGGTGCTTTTGGCTGCGGCTGAATACCAGCGCATGTTCCCGATGCTAATGACGGCTGCGGGGACGGTCAAACCGGCCCGTGTGGTGATCATGGGCGTCGGGGTCGCGGGTCTGCAAGCCATTGCCACTGCAAAACGCTTAGGCGCTATTGTGGAAGCCACAGACTTGCGTCCAACAGCAAAAGACCAAGTGGAATCATTGGGCGGTAAATGGCTGGACGTGCCGATGTCTGCCGAAGAGCAGCAAAAAGCGGCGGATGCGGCCAAGAATGGTTATGGCTGGATGCCAGGTGAGGAATACATCCGCGATCAGGCTGCCATTGTGGATAAAGCCGTATCAAATGCTGACATTGTGATTACCACAGCGCTTTTACCCGGCCGTGATGCACCGCGTTTAATCCGTGCTGAAACAGTTGCGAAAATGAAACCGGGTTCAGTCATTTTAGATATGGCAGTGGAATCGGGCGGTAACGTTGAAGGTTCGAAATGCGGTGAAACTGTGCATACCGACAACGGCGTCAAAATTTTGGGTATTCCCAATATTCCTTCGACTGTATCGACTGAAGCCTCTGCTTTATACGCTCGCAACGTATTTAACTTCGTTGAAACACTATTTGATGCAGATAAAAATTTTGTACTGAATCAAGAAGAAGAAATTCAAAAAGCCCTACTTGTCACTCATGCCGGCCAAGTGCTGCTGAAACGTGGTTAAGGAGAAGACTCATGGTTGAAACAATTACGATTTTTGTCCTTGCCATTTTCGTAGGTTACTACGTGGTGTGGGGGGTAACGCCAGCATTGCATACGCCGTTGATGGCGGTCACCAATGCCTTGTCATCGATCATTATTGTCGGTGCGATGATCCAGACCGTTGGTCTGCCGGTGATCGGCGTTGAAGGCAGCGTGGATTTCCAGACCATTAACGTGGTGAGCGTGCTGGGTGCAATCGCGGTGTTCCTGGCCAGTATCAATATTTTCGGTGGCTTTGCCGTGACTGCACGTATGCTGGAAATGTTTAAACCTAAGCAAAAGAAAAAAGAGGGTTAATCCATGGAAATGATTCGAGAATATGCGGATTGGTTCTACCTGATTGGTGCCGTTCTTTTTATCCTGACGCTACGTGGTTTATCAGGTCCTAAAACTGCAATTCAAGGTAACCGTTACGGTATGATCGCCATGGCGATTGCAGTATTGACCACCTTCTTTGTTGCAGATAATCCTGTGGTGTGGATGATTGTGGGCGCAATGGTAGCAGGTGCGGTGGTGGGTATTGCCCGTGCGCGTACTGTCCCTATGACCCAAATGCCAGAAACTGTGGCGCTGATGCACTCATTGGTGGGTCTGGCTGCGGTCTTGATTGCGATTGCTGCAATTATTCATAACAACAAACTGATTGAACTCGATCCAGACCTTTTGGCGGCCAATGGTGTCAATTTCCATGAAATGAGCCGTGTTCATTTATTTGAACTGTTCGTGGGTTGTTTTGTCGGTGCAATTACCTTTACAGCATCAGTCTTTGCTTATGGAAAACTGGCTGCGAAGAAATGGGCAAAAACCATTTCTGGCGCATGGGTAAAACCTGTTCAGGCCATCATCTTTATTGCCATGTTGGTGTTTGGTTTCATGTTCTTCTCAACAGGGAATATGACCGCATTCTGGGCAATGACAGCACTTGCACTGGTCTTTGGCTGGGTATGGATTGCACCTGTCGGCGGTGGTGATATGCCGGTGGTGGTCTCGCTACTCAACTCATTCTCTGGTTGGGCTGCAGCCGGGATTGGTTTCACGCTTGAAAACAACATGCTGATTGTGGCAGGTTCACTGGTCGGTTCTTCAGGTGCGATTCTGTCTTATATCATGTGTAAAGCCATGAACCGTTCAATCATCAACGTTCTGTTTGGTGGCGCAATGGGCGGTACAGCTGCGCCGACAGCAGGTGCGGGTGAGCAGGTACAACGTAACCACCGTTCTGGTTCAGCAGATGATGCGGGCTTCCTCATGTCAAATGCGGACAGCGTGGTGATTGTACCGGGTTATGGAATGGCGCAAGGTCGTGCACAGAATGCGGTCAAAGAACTTGCGAACATCTTAAAAGAGCAGGGCGTAACCGTACGTTTTGCAATTCATCCGGTGGCAGGTCGTATGCCAGGTCATATGAACGTATTGCTGGCTGAAGCTGATGTGCCGTATGAAGATATTTTAGAGATGGATGAGATCAACTCTGACTTCCCGGCAACGGATGTGGTGCTGGTGATTGGTGCAAACGACGTTGTCAACCCAGCAGCCAAAGATGATCCAACATCGCCGATTTATGGCATGCCGATTCTGGAAGCGCATAAAGCACGTACTATTATGGTAATCAAACGTTCAATGGCGACCGGTTATGCAGGTCTGGACAATGACTTGTTCTATAACGACAAGACCATGATGATCTTCGGTGATGCCAAGAAAGTGGTGGAAGATATGACCAAAGCGATTAATGGGACGGGTCACTAATCATTTAAATCCCCCTAAGTCCCCCTTTAATAAAGGGGGATTTTTTATTTTATATTTTGGAAAAAAGATGATTGAGCGGTCATCGAACGTCTATGTTTATGATGAATTTATCCTAAAATACCCATCAAATCGGTGCATAAGACAAGATGAAAATTAAAGAAAAATAGCTGTAGCTTGAGTTGTATTAACGCTTATAAAGTCCGATGAACAGGCAATAAAAAAGCGACCTACACAGGTCGCTTTTTTGAATATTCGATTTTACGCTACAGAGTTTGTATCTGCAGGATTGCGCCATAAGCTTTCTAGATCATAGAATTTACGCGCTGTTGGAAGCATACAATGAACCACTACATAACCGAGGTCGATGAGGATCCATTCAGCATCACGTTCGCCTTCAATACCAAGCGGACGGAAGCCAGCTTTACGTGCTTCTTCAGCAACGTTATTGGCCAGTGATTTGATATGACGTGTCGATGTGCCGCTTGCAATGACCATAGCATCAGCCACATTACTGATACCGCTGACATCAAGCTCAACAATTTCTTTTGCTTTTACATCTTCAAGTGCAGCATGTACGACTTTTAAGCAGTCCTGTACAGCTTGAGAATTTGAATTCATAGTAAGATCGTGAGAATTAGAAGCGCTGGGCGATGGTTCTAAATTCATGGGGTGTGTAATTTCCTAACAATTATGCATGGTCTAATATAGCGGTTTTAGTGCTGAATTTCAAATGAAGCCGCAGTCCACTCAGTCATGCTCCGGAAAGAACTCAGCTTTCCAGACAAAGGAGTCATTGGAATGCTGCATCGGCTTATATTCGGCAGCGACATAAGCTTGATATTGACTATGTTTTAACCACTGAAATATATCATGATATTGAATAGACGCCGTATTGGGTTGATGTCGTCCCGGACAATCCGCAAACTGGATATGACCAATCAGGTGAATATTTTCTTTTAAATTTTCCAGTACATCTTCGCCCATCATCGCCATGTGATAGCAGTCATACTGCATTTTTAAGGCCGGATGATTGACCGCTTCCAGCATTTCCTGAGCTTGTGCAACATTTTGAATCAAAAAACGTGGCATATCGGTGCCATTGACCATTTCAAAGACCGGTTCAATTTGATGCTCGAGCAGCATTGAACAGGCTATTTTCAGATTACTTGCCAGCGTATTCAGGCAGGGCAACAGGTCACAATCCAGAGGCTGTTTGCCGGCCAGAATATTGACCCGAGGTACATTTAAGGCCGTGGCATACTGGATAGCTTGTTCAACAGCATGACGGAACTCGATTTCCCGCCCCGGGATACCGGCCAGGCCATGGCCGCCCTGCATTAAATCACCGGCAGGCACATTAATCAGGCATAAGTTCAGTTGATGGATGCTGAGCTGATTTTGAATCTGGCCAATCGTCAATTCATAAGGAAACTGGATTTCGACATGATTAAAGCCCTGTGCTCGAGCCAGCGCGAAGCGTTCGATGAGTGGCACTTCGGTAAAAATCATCGACAGGTTAACGGCAAGTTTAATCATGTATTTTCCTTATACATTCAGGGTATTACAAAAGTAAAAATTATGCGTGCTTGAGCTGTTGAATCACAGTGGCCAGATCGGCCTCGGCAAAGCCCTGGGCCTGATGGATTTGCAGCTGTGATAAGGCCTGAGTCGCGACCGGAACATCCAGGTCAAAGCTTTGGGCCAGTTGCACGGCATTGTTCAGATCTTTAGATAAGGTCTGCACTTTCCATTGCACCGGTTCGAAAGTTTGTGTGGCCATACGTGGCGCCAGAATCTGGAAAGGTTTGGAATCGGCAAAACCACCCGCCAAGGCAGGTGCCAGTAGGCGTGTATCTACACCTGCAAGGCCCGCCAATGCCACTGCTTCCGCGATCAGGGTACTATTGGCTGCGACAATGAGCTGATTACAAATTTTGGTCGCCTGACCAGTACCGGTGTCGCCCATACGGGTAACGCGCTGTGAAAGTGCTGCATAAATTGGGTCAAGATGTTCAATCATTGTGGCATCACCACCGGCAAAAATCACCAGACTGCCTTGTTCAGCACCTGCGGTACCGCCTGAAACTGGGGAGTCAATCCAGTTCACCTGTCTGGTCTGTGCTTGTGCTGCAAGCGCGTGGGTTTGCTGCACCGAAAGGCTGGAAAAATCCACAATGATTTGATCGGCAACCAAATACGGCACGATCTGCTCAAAGACCGATTGCACCGCCTGATCATCTGCCAAGCAAGTCAAAATCACTGGATAATCCGCAATCTGATTCAAAGACAGCGCAGTTGCACCCAAGTCGATTAAGGGATGGCAAGCCGCCGAGGTACGGTTCCATACCGCGACCTGAAAACCTGCCTGTAGTAGACGGGTCGCCATCCGGCGTCCCATCAGGCCCATACCCAAAAAGGCAATCTTAGTATCGCGATTTAACTGCATGCTTTTTCTTATTCCTTGCTTGGACTCTAACTCGATTTAGTTATATTGGCGTGGCACGAACTGGACTTCCGGATTCTTGTCCTTTTTGCGAGCCAGCTGACTGTTTTTACCTAGCAATAATTTGAGCTGCCAGATTTTTTCCATACGTAAAGATTTATTTGGGCGATGCTGCATGGCATCCAGTACAAACTTAGAGGCCATCAGGGCATCCGGAGAGCGTTGCAGCATTTCCTCAGCCAATGCTTGTGCGCGTGCCAGTGGTTCTTGATCCACATGGGTAACCAGACCAATCTCTTTGGCATAGGCACCGTCAAAAATCCGGGCAGTCAAGGTCAGCTCTTTGGCCAGATCAATCCCAATCAGGCCTTTCAGCGAACGGCTGAGTCCCATATCTGGTACCAGTCCCCAACGGGTTTCCATAATCGACATTTTGGTATCAGGATGTGCAATACGGATATCTGCGGCCAGAGCAAGCTGCATACCAGCGCCAAAACAGAAGCCCTGCATCGCAGCGATCACCGGCACCGGTAATTCCTGCCAGACCAGAAAGGCTTTCTGGAACAGGCTCTGACCCGGACGGATTAACTCCCAGGCCGCATAGGCACGATTTTTAGGATTATTTAAATCGGCCAGATCAATGCCGGCACTAAACACCTGCGCTTCACCGGTTAAAATGACGCAACGGATACTTTTATCTTTTTTGATTTTCTGCGCAGTCGCAACCAGTTCACGCAGCAGGGCAAAGCTCATGGCATTGCGTTTATCCGGGCGATTCAGTGTAACTGTGGCAATGCCGTTATTTTTTTCCAAGCGCACGAGTGACATGGCATTCTTCCTTATTTTCCTGAGCCGAGCATAACATGCGGCCCGTGAGCTTACATGACAGCTCAGTCATACTTTCTAAGTCACGGACTGAGCAGCTTCAAGTTTTAATTCAAATGTTGTTTCAGAATTTGCTGGGCGGCCTGTTCAACTTGTTCGACCACGGCTTTAAGTTCATCAAAATGTTTCAGCACGTCTTGAACAAAGTTTTCGTCGGCCTTGCGACGTTCTTTGCGCAGGGTTGAAACGAACTGTTCGAATCCGCCCGTGACTTTCTGTAAAGTCGGTGCGCCGACATAGCGGGTTGCACCATATAAACGATGCAAGACATGTTCCAGTTGCGGGAAATCTTCCAGTTCAATTAACTGCTGCATTTCAGTGAGTTCATCGGCAAAACTGTCGACCAGCATGCGCAACAGGTCTACTGCCAGATCTTCCTTATTGGCTGCCAGTTGCAGGCTTTGCTGCCAGTCCAGAATATTCGGATCCAGTGCATCAATCACATGGGCGCGTTCCAGCACTGGAAGCCGTTTAAAATGTTCGGTGGTCCAGTGGGTCAGAATCTGCACAATCTGCTCGATCTGGATCGGCTTGGTGACATAATCATCCATGCCATTTTGCAGCAGCTTATGTTTTTCATCTGACAGCGCATGTGCAGTCAGGGCAATAATCGGCAGTCGGTTATGGTTTTCAAAGGTCGATTCCAGTGAGCGAATCGCACGTGTGGTATCAATTCCCGACATCACCGGCATCTGAATATCCATAAAGACCAGATCAAAAGCTGGCTGTTTCTGCTCATAACGGCGCTGGATGATATCAATCGCTTCCTGTCCGCTCAGGGCTTTGCTGGTGGTGACATTCAGTTCAGCGAGTAATGCTTCCAGAACAATCAGGTTGGGCAAATGATCATCGACGGCCAGAATATGCAGACCCTGACCATTAAAGTCTTCATGCTGTTCCTGATCGAAGACCGGTTGATTGCCCAGCAGCTGAATCAAGGCACTGCGGCTGAGTGGCTGATGCAGAGCACGGGCACGATGGTCGTTCAGCATGCTTGGATCGAGTTGCATCTGATAACCATATACGGCCAAATGACCCTGATAACGCGAGCGGATCTCGCGTAACAGGACTTCGCTGTCGCCACTATGATCGACGATGAGCCAGGTGTTTTCAGAATTCTGTAGATGATTCAGGCGGCTAAACAGATCCAGAATCGATGCGCATTCAATATGCTTGACCTGATAATTTTCCAGATAATGACGCAAGACGTTCGCGGTTGCCGGATGGGCCAGATAAGACACCACCGTCAATTCATTGAAATCTGGATGTTCAATTACAGTATCTTCATCGACCAGGAACTGCGCAGTAAACCAGAAGGTCGAGCCTTTTTCGGTTGGGGCACGTTCCTGATTATCTTCAAAACCAATCTGGCCATGCATCAGGCTGACCAGCTGTTTGGAAATGGCCAGCCCCAGTCCTGTACCGCCAAACTGACGGGTGACCGAGGTATCGCCCTGTGAGAAAGACTCGAATAATTTTTTACGATCGGTACCACTCAGGCCAATGCCGCTGTCCTGTACACTAAAATGCAAGACACATCGATCGATCCCCTCATGTTCCATACGTGCCCGCACGATGATTTCGCCATCCGGCGTGAATTTGATCGCATTGGAAATCAGGTTGGTCAGAATCTGCTTAAAGCGTAGCGCATCGCCAATCACATGTTTCGGTACGCTATCTGCGTAGTAGAAGGCCATATCAATATGTTTTTGCGCGGCCAGTGGCGAGAGCATGTCCATCACATCAAAAATGGCTTCTTCCAGATCAAAAGCTGCTGTTTCCAGTTCCAGTTTGCCGGCATCAATTTTGGAAAAGTCCAGTACATCATTAATCAGTGCCAGCAAATGCGCCGAAGATTTACGAATGGTCTGCAAATATAAGCTTTGCTCATTGCTGAGATTGCCCTGACGCAAGAGCAGATGAATAAAGCCATCAATACTGTTTAGCGGGGTACGTAGCTCATGGGAAATGTTGGCCAGAAATACCGACTTGGCCTGATTGGCCGAGATTGCCTGGTCACGTGCCTGACGGTAGGTAATATTCTGGACTTCCAACGTGTCCAGAGTACGGCGTAAATCATCTTCGGTCTGTTCGGTATGTTCGCGCAGTTCCAGAAAGCTGAAATGCAGACGTTTCACCACATTGGCGATATCACGCTGCAATAAACGCAGTTCTCCAGTGCTGTTAATCACCATATGCTGACCCAGGGTGTCGGCATTCAGGCGTTGCAGCTGCATGCGAATTTCATACATCGGTGCAATCCAGCGCCGTGAGTAGAAATTCAGACAGAGTAATAACAGCAATAAGGTCAACAGACCGGTCGCAATCAACACGATCAAGACCCGGTAGCGGGCAATTTCCAGCGGCTGATTATCCAGTTCAATTGCCAGCCAGCCTTTAGAAAAACTGTTTTCATTCACTTTAATGGCATAAATATGATTGTCTTTATGCAGAATCGGGCCAATAAAGTTACCGCTTTTATCAAAATCGGGCCAAGCGGCCTGTTCCTGAAAGCCGATACCTAAACGATTCTTGCCACTGTCATCCAGAATGGCTGCCCGAACCAGATGCTTTTCATTGAGCATATTCTGCATGGCATTGTGGGCCTGATCATATTGCCAGGGATACAGGCTTAAAATATCCAGTGCATACTCAGACGTGCCTTGAAAACGCGTCATAATGGCAATCGCCATCTGCTTTTGCTGGGCACGTGCGGCATTCGAGGTTTCAGTCAACACCAGCATCGCGCCAACACAGGCCAAAATAGTAATCGGCACAAAAATCAGCGCAATCAACTGTCCATAGGCGTGATTTAAGTGTAGGCGTTTAAACAGCTTTTTATTGATCGTTGACATGATTTAAGCAGTATTTTCTTTATGTCTGGCATATTAGCATGCTTTAAATCGACAGTTAAAATTTAAGCATTATTTTTATAAGGGTTCAGATCAACCTTTAAAAATACAAGAGATTTCAGTTAAATGATTGTTGAAATACAGTGAAAAGCGGGCGATGAAGACTTCAGTCGTCTGAAAATCTGGGGCTGAAAATAACGCTTTTATATTCACAGCTGAGCTGCTTGATCTTGCTAAATCACAGGAAAATGAAGTTTATAGCGGGATACTGAGTCCGTTTTAGAGAGTTTCCTGAAAAAGCAGTGCTAAATGGATGCAGGGAAAAGCATTTTTTCATACAATAGCCGCACCTCGATATAGGTGCACACAATGAGTAATACCACCCCCGATTTTCAAGCAGATGAATTTTTGTTAGACCACTATGTCGGCAAAACGCCACTGGTGCGTTTACAGCGTCTGGCAAGTCACACTCAAGCTACAGTACTCGCGAAACTCGAAGGCAATAATCCGGCAGGATCGGTCAAAGACCGTCCGGCCTATAATATGATCATGCAGGCCGAGAAGCGTGGACAGATCAAGCCGGGTGATACCCTGATTGAAGCAACGAGCGGAAATACGGGGATTGCATTGGCGATGGTCGCAGCGATGCGTGGCTATAAAATGAAGCTGATCATGCCGAACAATATGAGTCAGGAACGTAAGGATGCGATGCGTGCTTATGGTGCCGAGCTGATTGAAGTCACCAAAGAACAAGGCATGGAAGGTGCACGTGATCTGGCCGCTCAAATGCAAAATGATGGCGTGGGTCTGGTACTGAATCAGTTTGGCAATCCGGATAATGTCGAAGCACATTATCTGACTACAGGTCCTGAAATCTGGCAGCAAACCGGTGGCAAGATTACCCACTTTGTCAGTTCTATGGGTACAACCGGCACTATTATGGGTGTCTCGAAATATCTGAAGGAAATGAATCCGGAGATTCAGATCGTGGGTTTACAGCCATCTGATGGTTCAAGCATTGCCGGAATCCGTCGCTGGCCGGAAGAATATCTGCCGACCATTTTTGACCGCAGTCGCGTGGATCGTATTATTGATATTCCACAAATTGAAGCTGAAAAAACCATGCGCAAGCTGGCGCAGAAAGAAGGCATCAGTGCTGGTACTTCGTCTGGTGGTGCGGTGTGGGCTTCCATAAAGCTGGCGGAAGAACATCCGGATGCCGTCATTGTGTGTATTATTTGTGACCGTGGTGACCGTTACTTGTCTACAGGGTTATTCTCTGTGCAAGATTCTGAATAATTATTTGAGCACTGTGTTATGCGCCTGCCTGTTTTAACTTTCGATATTGAAACCCAAACCGATCTCAAATCAGGCGCGCATTTATTTGGTCTGGACTTGCCTGAAGCAGATCTGGATCAGGCCCTGACCAAACTGCGCCGTCAGGATTCAGGCTCTGATTTTCAGCGTCCGCCCTTGCATGAAATTGTCTGTATTTCCGGTTTATGGATCGATGAGCAGGGCATGAAGCTGTTTTCTTTTAGCCGGGAACAGCATTCTGAAGCGGAAATTTTAAGAAAATTCTTATCGATTTTTGATAAGCGTCATCCGACGCTGGTCAGCTGGAATGGTTCACAGTTTGATTTACCGGTGATTTTATACCGTGCCATGTATCATGGACTCTCTGCACCGAGTCTATTCGATCAGGGCGAAATTGACACGCAAAAGCGTTATAATAACTACCAGAATCGTTACCATCATCGTCATGTCGACTTAATGGATGTGATGGCCATGTTCCATGCGCGTCATTTCCAGAAGCTGGACGATGTTGCACATTTGCTGGGTTATCCGGGTAAACGCGGTGACGGGGCCTATCGGGTTTCTGAATATGTCCGCAATCAGCAATGGACCGAACTGACCTCTTATTGTGAAGGCGATGTGCTGAATACTTGGCTGGTCTATATCCGCTGGCTGTTGTTAAAAGGACAGCTGTTATTGCCGGATTATCAGCATTTGCTGCACAGTACGATTCAATATTTGCATACCCAACCGCAGCATGCGGACTTTTTATCGGTTTGGCGTGAAACGTCACAAAGAACTGACTTTACCCGTTTTGATTTTCCAACTCCCACATCCTAGGTTTTCATGAAGCATCGAGCACACACACGTCCTACCCAGCAACCCGAGTACATTTTTCAGGTTGAGTCACTTTCGCATGAGGGACGTGGCATCGCTCATTATGGTTCACACCCGGATCATCCACCGCATAAACACGGCAAGAAAGTCTTTATCCGTTATGCCTTGCCCGGTGAAACCGTGCGTGCTCGCATTACCCGTGAAGTTAAAAAACTGGAAGAAGCTGACAGTCTTGAATTACTCAGCGAAGCTTCCGAAATTCGCGTCAAGCCGATCTGTGCACATTTTGGGGTCTGTGGCGGCTGTAATATGCAGCATATCGCAGCCGATGCACAGATTGAACTAAAACAGAATGTGCTGAAATCGCATTTACAGCATTTTGCTGGCATCCAGCCTGTGCAGTGGCTTGCACCGCTACGTTCCGAGCGTGAAGATTATCGCCGTAAAGCCCGGATCGGAGTGCGTTATCTGCCGGCTAAAGACACATTGGTGGTGGGTTTTCGTGAGAATCAAAGCAATAAATTAACCTCGATTGATCGCTGCATGATTCTGGATCGTGAATTTGGATCGCTTACAAGCCTTAAACAATTGCTGCAAAGTCTCAATGGCAAGGCTGACATTGGTCATATAGAATTGGCCATGGGGGATCAGGATATTGCCTTACTGGTGCGTGAAACTGCAAAATTATCAGTGGCTGATGTCAACCAATTGCGCGAATTTACGTTACAGAAAGGCTGGCAACTGTATGTGCAGCCTGCCGGCAAAGAAACACTTTCGCGGATAGATGATCCAGAAGCATCTGCACGCTTACACTATGGTCTTGATGACTTTGATGTGAAATTCGGCTTTAATCCTCTGGACTTTACCCAGGTAAATTCAAGCATCAATCCGCAAATGGTACGATTGGCATGTGATTTGCTTCAGCTACAACAGGGTGAACGGGTTCTGGATCTGTTTTGTGGATTAGGAAACTTTTCTTTGCCGTTGGCGCGCTGTGTTGGTGCGTCGGGTCAGGTGATTGCGGTCGAGGGAAGTGATGAAATGGTTCGACGTGGTGCGGAAAATGCCAAAAACAATGGTATTGCACAAATAGCGTTCTATTCACAAGATTTAACCAAAGATTTCTCGCACCACACTTGGGCAAATCAAGGTTTTGATGCATTATTAATCGACCCGCCACGTGCCGGGGCAGAAGAAGTCATGCATTATATCCCTCAGTTTGGAGCTAAAAGAATCGTTTATGTGTCATGTAATCCTGCGACACTCGCCAGAGATGCAGGACTCTTGGTACAACAGGGCTATCGTCTCACCCAAGCGGGCGTGATGGATATGTTTACACATACTGGACATGTTGAATCAATCGCATTGTTCGAAAAAGAAAATCAAATAAACGATTAAAGAAATGATGTTTTTAAAAGTAGGAGACGGGTATGGTCACAGTACGTGAGCAACTCCCTGGACGACTCAATGAGTTGTCACAGGAGACGACTGTAGAACATGCCGAACAAGCACACCAGGATCTGACTGAATGGTTGGATCGGGTTCGTGGCATATTAGATGGCGCACCTTTAACGCAGCTCGAAGAAGTCGCCCACTTAACATTAGAAAGAGAGCTGCAAAGTACGGTTCAGCACCGCTCCAATACCTTTTATACCGGTATTGAGATGGCGGATATTCTGGCGCATCTGCATGTCGATGAAGATACTTTGTCCGCAGCCATGCTGTATCGTGCTGTTCGTGAAGGCGTCATGCCACTCAGTGAAGTACTGGAACAGTTCGGCGAACAGGTGCATAGTCTGGTCAAAGGTACGCTTGCTATGGGTAAGCTGTCTGAGCTGATCGAAAAAAATAAACGCCTGGAAGATCATTTCAATAATAACCAGCGTGAACATCTGTCTGGCATTTACAAAATGCTGATCTCGGTCACTGAAGATGTACGTGTTGTTTTGGTCAAGCTAGCCGAACGTACCTATGCCTTGCGTGAGCTGGCCAATTCCTCGCGTGAGCGTCAGGAACGGGTGGCCCGAGAAATTCTGACCATTTACTCGCCATTGGCACACCGTTTAGGTATTGCCCAGTTAAAGTGGGAGCTAGAAGATCTGGCTTTCCGTTATCTTGCCCCGGAACGTTATAAAGAAATTGCGTCCTTACTGAATGAAAAGCGTCTGGAGCGTGAACAGTATATTCAGTTTGTGATTGATAAATTACGCAATGAATTGGCTGAGCATGGCATCGAAGCTGAAATTAATGGCCGGGTGAAGCACATTTATTCGATTTATCGAAAAATGAAAAGCAAGAGCCTGAGTTTTGACCAGCTCTATGATATTCGTGCCTTAAGGGTATTGGTCAAGAGCGTACCGGAGTGTTACCACAGTTTAGGGATTGTACATCAGATCTGGCGACATATTCCGCATCAGTTTGATGACTATATTACCAATCCAAAAGCCAATGGCTATCGTTCCCTGCATACGGCTGTAATTGCCGAGAACAAATCACTTGAAGTGCAGATTCGTACTTACAGCATGCATGAAGAAGCAGAGCTGGGGGTGTGTTCGCACTTTAATTATAAAGAAGGCTCGAAAACCACCGATCATTCTTTTAACCATCGTTTGCATTCCTTACGCGCAGTTCTCGAGCATTATCAGGAACGCAATGAGTCCAGTGCACATAAAGAAGCAGAAGATGAAATCGAAAACTTCGAACATATTCAAGACTTCGAAGGCTTCGAAAAAATTTATGTGTTTAGTCGTGATGGTGATATCAAAGAGTTGCCGCGTGATTCAACTGTGCTCGACTTTGCTTATCATGTGCATACCGAAGTTGGTAACAAATGCTATGCCGCGCGTGTCAATCAGCGCTATGTGCCACTGACCTATACCCTGAAAACCGGGGAACAGGTCGAGATTCTGACTAAAAAAGACCGTGAGCCGAATCGGGACTGGCTGGTTAACTCTCTGGGTTATATCAAGACTGCACGTGCGCGCGACAAGTTGCGCCACTGGTTCCGTCAACAGGACCGCAGTAAAAACCTGGAAGTCGGCCGTGAAGTGCTGAATAAAGAATTGTCACGTCTGGCGATTCATCCAAAATCAATCGATTTGAGTGATTATTGCAATCATTTTAATGTCAAAACCGGTGATGACATTCTGGTGAATCTGGTCAATGGTGATATCAGCCTGCATGCCTTGATTAATCAGGTGAATCGTCATATGCATCTGGATCAGGATGAACCTGAGCTGGTGCTGAAGCCAGCGCTGAATCCGCGTGCCAGTCATACGCTGTC
Source organism: Acinetobacter sp. YH12106 (assembly GCF_013418995.1). NCBI lineage: Bacteria > Pseudomonadati > Pseudomonadota > Gammaproteobacteria > Moraxellales > Moraxellaceae > Acinetobacter > Acinetobacter sp. YH12106. The sequence goes on along the minus strand of NZ_VPAV01000014.1, from coordinate 30,878 downwards.
AGCGCACGGTATTCTGATTGACGGGCTGGATAACGTAGAGCTGCATGTCGCGCAATGTTGCCAACCGGTGCATGGTGAGTCGATCGCTGGCTATATCACCCTGAATCGTGGGGTAAGCATTCATAAGGTGGCTTGTCCGGACTATGTGCGCATGATCACCCAAGAGCCTGAACGTGCGGTAGAAGCCGACTGGGAAATGCAGCCAACACGTGGCCAGAGCGTACAGATTGTGGTGGAAGCCTATGATCGACGTGGTTTGCTGAAAGATTTGACTCAGGTGATTTTCTCGGACCAGATCAATATCCGTCAGGTCAATACTATTTCGGAAGCGGACGGTATTGCCAATATGAAGCTATTGATTGAAGTTAAAGGCCTGGCGCAACTTTCCAAACTGCTGGCGCGTCTTGAACAGCAGCCGGGTATTATCAGCGCCCGCCGTCTGGTACAGGGTACTTAATTTCCTTTATGTAAGTTTAAAAAGCCTGCAATTCAATTGTGGGCTTTTTTATTGTAAGGTACTTGAATAAAATGGATAAAAAAAGATCAACAGACCGATATGAGTGCGCCAGAAATATTTGAACGAAGACGACATCATCTGACAAAAGTGATTGATCAGCTGATTGACACCCAGCAATTTAAAACCGGCAAAGAGATCTGCGAGCATTTTGGCTTGTCTGCTGCTTATATCGCGCAGTTACTGAATAGCAAACGCCAGATCGGGGAGAAGGTGGCAAGGGAACTGGAACAGCAACTTGGCTTAGCTCATTTAATTCTGGATCAGACGGTCGAACCGAAGATTGAACTTGCTACAGCTATAGAACAGGTCGCTTTATTTCAGATGCAGGTGGTACAGCAGCAGGCCTTTAAACTCAATCCCATAGATTCTACGGTTTCGTTCAATCCGGATATTTTTCATCTGCAAGCACAGCATTATGCGATTCAGGTGGCAGAGCACTATTATTTTCCCAGTCTGAAACCGGACTGGTGGCTGGTTTGTGATAAAGAGTTGCCAGTTTTTGGGATGTGCTGTGTGTATCTGGCCAACGGCTTGCAGCTCATTTTGGAGGGGGTGGGGGAAGCTCAAGATACTTATGAATTTCAAAGTCTGGATGAAAATCGGAAAGTCATTTTCCAAAAAACAGATATTGAAAAAATCCATCCAGTGATTGCGATTCTGCCGGCTACTTCAACATTCAAACAGCAGAAATAATTCAGCCCATCCTAGGACGGGCTGAACGATGAAAATGAAATATCAGATTAGGGAATCTGGTTTTCGTCTTCAAATTCTGGCTTGACTTGTACGATAAAGTCCTGACGGTTCAAACCACGCCAAAGTGCAAATCCAGTCCCGATATAGATTGAAGAGTAGGTACCGACAAAAACGCCGACAAACATCGCAATCGAGAACCATTTCAGGCCATCACCACCCATGAGCATCATTGCAACAACAACCAGCAATAGCGTCATAGAGGTATGAATGGTACGGCGTAAGGTTTCGGTCAGGGCAATGTTAATCACTTCAAGCGGTTCTGCACCCCGAATCTTACGGAAGTTCTCACGGATACGGTCAGAGACCACGATATTATCGTTCAGTGAGAAACCAATGATCGCAAGGAGTGCCGCAAGTACCGTCAGGTCAAATGGCCACTGCGTCATGGCAAAAATCCCGAGGGTCACCACGATGTCATGGAATAGCGACAGTACTGCACCGATCGCCAGTTTGAGCTCAAAGCGGATGGTGACATAGACCAGCATCAGCAAGAGTGCCAGTGCCACCGCGCCACCAGAGCGGACATACAGCTCATTACCCACCTGTCCGCCGACCACATCAAGCTTCGGTACCTCTGCCGCATTATTTGGCAGCTGAACCGCTGCTGTGACCGCTTTGGTCAGGTCTTCAGCTTCAATGTCTTCCTGAACGGGCATACGTACCATCAGGTCGCGTTCTGAACCTAAAGTCTGCACCACGGCATCGTTGAAGCCAGCCTGGCTCAGTGCCTTGGAAACATCCTCCGGTTTGACCGGATTGGTATAGTTCAGCTCGGCTGCCACACCACCGGTAAAGTCCAGACCCAGGTTCAGACCTTTAGTGGCAATAAAGAACAGACTCGCAACCGTTAAGAAGATAGACAACAATGCCGCAGGCAAAGCAATCTTCATAAACGGAATGACGCGTTCGTCTTCAGGGCGACCATACTGTTTCTGATTCAGTTGAGTATTTTCAGTCATCATCGATCTCCTTAAATGCTCAACTTTTTCAAGTTACGTTTTTTGCCATAAATGATCTGTACCACGGCACGGGTTACTGTAATGGCAGTAAACATCGAGCAGACGATACCAATCATCAGGGTCACGGCAAAGCCTTTGATCGGACCTGTACCAATCGCGAACAGAATGAATGCAACCAGGAAGGTGGTGAGGTTCGAGTCAAAAATGGTGTTATAGGCTCGATCATAACCCGCCACGATCGCCTGTTTCGGCGAGGCGCCCCATTTCATCTCTTCCCGTATTCGTTCACAGATCAGTACGTTGGCATCGACCGCCATACCGATGGTAATCACGATACCGGCAATCCCAGGAAGGGTCAGAGAAGCCCCAATCCATGACATGACGGTAAGAAGCATGGCCAGGTTAAAGACCAGAGCAAAGTTGGCAATCACACCAAACAGACGGAAGAATACCACCATCCAGATCGCCACCAGAATGAAGCCGATTTGCGTTGAAAGTACCCCTTTGTCGATGTTTTCCTGACCCAGACTTGGACCAATCACACGTTCTTCGACAAAGTACATTGGTGCAGCCAAAGCACCTGCACGTAGCATCAAGGCAAGTTCAGCAGCTTCCTGCGGAGAATCCAGACCAGTAATACGGAACTGAGAGCCGAGTACTGCCTGAATAGTTGCAGCATTAATCACGACAGATTCAGTATATGGGGTGCGAACTTCAGTTTGAGTGCCGGTCGCAGGGTCTTCCACATAGCTAATGCGCTGTTTGTTTTCGATGAACAGTACCGCCATACGTTTGCCAACCGCATTACGGGTCGCATCCGACATCAGTTTGCCGCCTGCGCTGTCTAGCGTAATGTTGACTTCAGCACCGCCGGTGTCCTGACTAAAGCCAGAAGATGCATTCTGAACACGTTCACCAGTCAAGATCCGGTTGCGGTTCAAAAGCAGCTGACGACCACTGTCCAGGGATTCATAAGCGAATACTTCTGTACCTGGTGGCAATGTGCCAGTCGCCTGACCGGTATATGGATCAATGTATTGATCATTCAGGTCAGAAACCAGACGAAACTCGAGGTTCGCAGTACGACCCAAGACACGTTTTGCTTCTGCAGTATCCTGTACACCCGGCAATTCAACCACAATACGGTTGCTGCCCTGGGTTTGCACCAGTGCTTCTGCCACACCTAACTCGTTAATACGGTTACGTAACGTGGTCAAGTTCTGGTTGACTGCATAAGACTCGATTTCTTGCTTACGTACATCAGTATAAGTCAAACGTAAAGTCGAACCGGTATCAGTCGCAACAGCCTGCTGGGTAAACTCATTGCCATTACGGCGCAAGAAGTCCATCGCTGCAGCACGATCATCATTGCTGGCAAACTGCACCACAATGGTGTTGCTGCTTAAGTTCAGGCTATTAAATTTCAGGTTGTTATCACGCAACTGACGACGTAGGTCTGTCGCAGAGGTTTCCATGCGCTGCGCAATCGCTTTGTCCATGTCCACTTCGAGTAAGAAGTGAACACCGCCACGTAAATCCAGACCCAGCTTCATTGGCTTGGCACCAATTTTTTGCAGCCATTCCGGCGTGGTCGGGGCAAGGTTCAATGCAACCACGTAATCATCACCTAATCCGCGACGTAAAGCTTCTTTGGCTTTAAGTTGCAGTTCACTTGAATCTACACGTAATAAGGCAGCATTGTTGCTAAAGCTATTGTCATGGGTGGCAATATTTTCAGTTGTTAAAATTTGCTCTGCTTTTTGTACGATGCTTGCATCAATTTGAGTACCGGCTTTGGCACCCGAAATCTGTACAGCAGGTTCATCTGGATACAAACTTGGCAGGGCATATAAGGTACTGATGACTAGTACAACTAGAATCAGTACATATTTCCATGCTGGGTAACGCATTTATTTTCTTCTTAAAATGAAAAAGTCGTGCAAGGGCACGACTATTTTTGATTAAAGGTTATTTAAAGTGCCTTCAGGAAGGACTGAAATCACACTCGCACGCTGAACTTTAACTTCTACGCCACGGTTCAATTCAACCACTGCGAAGTCACCTTCAATCTTGGTGATTTTGCCCATTAATCCGCCTGCAAAAACGACTTCACTGCCAACACCAAGGCTTTCAACCAAAGCACGATGTTCTTTGGCACGTTTAGATTGAGGGCGCCAGATCAAAAAATAGAAGATTGCAATAAAAACCGCAATCATCAAAAGGTTCGCCATCATGCTGGGTTGTTGTGCAGCTTCACCTGCAGCGTGAGCAGTCGAAATAAAAAGGCTCATTACATTTTCCTAAAATAAAAAAACTGGTGATCAACTTGATAATAAATTGACATATTCTTGCAATTTACATTGTCTTTTTCCTCAGCGCAAATGCTGATGGATTAATCTTGCGGGCAAGGGGGTACTTCCAGGCCACGACGGGCATAAAAGTCCTGCACAAACGCATCAAATGTACCGTTGTCCAAGGCATCACGCATGGATTCAGTCAAGCGCAGGTAATAACGCAAGTTATGAATGGTACCGAGCATCGAACCGAGCATTTCCCCACATTTTTCGAGGTGGAATAAATAAGCACGAGTGAAGTTGGTACAGGTATAGCAATCGCAATGTGGGTCAAGCGGGCTTTGATCGTGACGATATTTCGCATTACGGATCCGTACCAGACCATCTGTGACAAAATAATGACCATTACGTGCATTTCGGGTTGGCATCACGCAGTCAAACATATCGACACCACGGCGCACCGCTTCCACAATATCTTCAGGTTTGCCGACACCCATCAAATAGCGCGGTTTATCTGCCGGCATTTGTTCTGGAAGATAATCCAGTACCTTGATCATTTCCTCTTTAGGCTCGCCAACGGACAGACCGCCAATCGCGTAACCATCAAAGTCAATATCCAGCAGGCCTTTTAACGATTCTTCACGTAAGTCTTCATACATGCCACCCTGAATAATCCCAAACAGTGCATTACGGTTTTTCAGAACCTCATGATGTTGGGTTTTACAGCGCTTCGCCCAGCGCAAAGACAGTTGCAAGGATTTTTGCGCTTCTTCATGCGTCGCAGGGTAGGGCGTACATTCATCAAAAATCATCACAATGTCAGAGTTCAGCGTGTGCTGAATGTCCATTGAAATTTCAGGCGATAAAAATACTTTTGAACCATCGATGGGTGAGCGGAAGGTGACCCCTTCTTCTTTAATTTTACGCATTGCGCCCAGACTGAACACCTGGAAGCCACCGGAATCGGTCAAAATGGGATTATTCCACTTCATAAATTCGTGCAGGCCACCATGTTCACGAATCACATCGAGTCCTGGACGTAAATACAAATGGAAGGTATTGCCCAAAATGACTTGAGACTTGATCTCTTTAATATCACGCGGCAACAGCCCTTTCACCGTACCGTAAGTGCCGACAGGCATAAACATCGGGGTTTCAACCACACCATGTTCAAGCGTTAAACGACCACGACGGGCGCGACCCGACTGACCTAATTTTTCAAACTTCATAGGAGTTCCACATCCAGGCGAAAAAACAGTTCGCTGCTAGTTCATAGCTAAAGGGCGCTATTTTCCTTGATTCTTACGCTAAACGCCAGCATTGTAGAGCATTCGCTCTGTAATTTTATTTATCGTTGAATAAATGCAAGATCAGGTGAAATAGTCGAATTTGCAGAAAACTGCTGCAAGCGCTGCTGGATATCTTCCCGGCTAAGAGCACAGCTGCCATCCGGTTCAGAGGCCATGGCGGCAATATGCTGGATCAGTTTCTGGATATAGATATTGCTGTCGATAAAGTAAGATTCCAAGGTCAGCAAATAGGCATCTTGCGCCACTTGCAGATAATCATAAGGCTCCATCACCAGCATTTGCTCCAGATCAATCAGAATGTCTTTGTCATTTTGCGAGAGTTTTAATCGCTTACTGATTTCAGAAAAAGGCTGGGCATGTCGGGAGGCTAGAAAGTTTTGCAATAAGGCGCTTTCTGGGTTGAGTTCCAGTGCAGATCGGCGTTCAAATTCGGCCTGGTTTGGCAGGCTCAGGAAAAAAAGTATATTGCCCAGATCCAGACCATAGGCTTCGGAGAGGCGATATTTGGCCTGTTTGAATGTTTGCAGTAATAAATCCAGATGTGTTGTGTGGAGCTGTTGCTGTTCTAATAGCGGATGACCAAAACTATGCTGGGTTTTAAAATAATCAGCCAGCAAAGTTTTGAACGGGATCAGTCCGGAGTCGGGCGCAGCTTGTGCCCGATAACGCCATTTTGGGACATTCCAGCGATCTTGTTCAGCCAGATATTGCCGCTGATCTTCCGGATCTTTAAAAATACTGCATTCAGTCGAAATGGCCAGATCATCCAGCAGTAAAAATTCGTCAAAGACCAGACTACAGGCATAGATTCCATCGTCCTGATAATGGTCATAAAGCTGATAAAATTCCTCGACCAGCGTCTGCTCTAAGCACTCTACATAATTCAGCATAATTTTTATTCTTTATTTTATTGGTTTTATAAAGGTGTAGCTTCATCCTGGGTCATTTTATTATAAGTTGAGTACGCCAGGATGAGAAAGTCGATCAGATGAGATAGTTGCTCAGTGAAAATTTGGACGATAGTCAAAACTCTGGGTTGCGCTCTGATCGCGAAAAGGGCGAACTGCTTTTTTTCCTAACAGCATATTATTAATCACATTGTGTGGGAAAATCTGGATCTGGTTATTAAACAGTTCCACATTGCGATTATAAATGGTAATTGCCGCACCGACATTTTCATTCTGTTCTTCAATTTCAGCCATCATTTTCAGATAAATGTCATTGGCTTTTAGCTCGGGATAGTTTTCAACCACTACATTGAGGCTATGCATGAGTTGTTTGTTCAGGCTTTCAATGCGCTGTAACTGAGAAATGTCGGCATCGTTGATATTTAAATTCATGATGTTCTGACGCAGTTCGGTGACTTTTTCCAGTGTGCCTTTTTCAAAAGAAGAATATTGCTCGACCAGCGGCTGCAGTCCATCCAGAATTTTCAGTTTCTGCCGTTCATAACTGGCAACATCCGACCAGGCGCGAATCGTCGCGTTGTGATGACGGACAATACTGTTGCGGATCATAATGATCAGCACAATCAGCGCAATAATAATCAAACATAAAACCAAAAATCCCATGCGAGATATCCCCAATTCATATTTATATTCTGAAAATATTGATTTAAAAAAAAGCAGTTATTTTAAAAACTGCACAAGATCATGTTGTAACTGTTCGAGTTGTCTTAATTTAAACGTTCTGAGATGGCCGCGCAATGTCGAAATATCATTGATATGACGATGCTTGCTCGACACCTGAAATAAATCATGAGGCCCCAGATAGCAGAGCATCCGATTTTCCGGATGAAACAGTAAATCCCCCTGACGCTGTGCAAAAAAATCGGCCAGACGCAGTACAAAACCCGGACTGAGTAATTTGGCGGTTTGCATCGGATCACTGCCATAAAAGCTTAAGCGTTGATTGGTACGAATATCGCTACTATGCCAGGGATGGCTATAAGGATAATAAAATTTACGTCGAGAAGTCGTGACCGCCAGTCCCTGAATCTGGATATCAAAGACAAACACGCCCCACAGGTCTTTGTGAACCTGCATTAATTTAACCGGCTGCCCTTGCTTGTTGCGAACCTGTACTTCATCAATATAGTGATATTGAAACAGCAGCACCTGATGTTGCTGGCCGTTTTCATCTTCCCATACCGTGCTGGCATAACGTGTAATCTCATTACTCAAAGAACCTTGATTGAATAAGGGGAATAAACGTTTTAAATGTCCAATAAAATGCAGGGGATTTAAAGGAATTGAAATATGCTGTGGCTGTTGCTGAAAGGCAAGCTGATATTTTTTGGTCAGTGCTACATCTTCCAGAAAACCAATAACTTCATCTAGTGGTTGCTGCTGCTCATAGCAAAGATAGGCCCAGAACAGCAGCAGGCCGCCCAGAAAAACGCCACTTTGAATCCAGATATTTTCCGGTGCAATAAAAATGCTGACGATGAGCAACAAACCAATACCAGCCAGCGCCAATGGCAGATTATTTTCAAATTTTAGCGTTATCGGGCCATTCCAGGGATGCAATCCGTCCAGCAGGTCTTGATGACTCTTGGCTTGACGGCCCAAATCCCACAGCCGGGCAATATTCTGAAACACCACTGCATTTTTCTTGCGGCGAATATGAATGGACTGTTGTACAGACTCGATCGGCATGGGCAGCTATTCTCGCTATTGTGCCTGATCAATCAGCATGGCATCGCCATAACTGAAGAAGCGATAGTGGCTGTCTACTGCATGCTTGTAAGCATTCAGAATGTTGTCACGATTGGATAGGGCAGAAACCAGCATCAGCAGGGTCGATTCCGGTAAATGGAAATTGGTAATCAGACGATCGACCACTTTGAACTGATAACCCGGATAAATGAAAATCTGGGTATCACCGGTCCAGCCTTTCAGCTCACCGCCATTGGCCTGCGCCGCACTTTCTGTGGCACGGGTAGCCGTTGTACCGACAGCAATCACTTTATTGCCACGCGCTTTAGTTGTTTTGATGAGTTCCATCGACTCATCGGACACCTGGCACCATTCGCTGTGCATGATGTGATTTTCAATATCGGTAGTGCGGACTGGTAAGAATGTACCTGCGCCCACATGTAGTGTGACAAAGGTGGTCTGAATTCCTTTGGCTGCTAACTTTTTCAATAAGTCTTCATCGAAATGCAGAGAAGCCGTAGGTGCTGCGACACTGGCCAGCTTGGTTGGATCATTAAACACAGTTTGATAACGTTCGGTATCAATTTCTTCTGCTTCACGGTTGAAATAGGGCGGAATAGGTAGGGCGCCATATTTGTCTAAGACGTCTAAAATCGGCTGTGAAAATTCCACAATAAACAGGTTTTCATGACGACCTTGCACGGTCACTTTTACTGCATCTGGGCCAATAAACAGTTCTGCACCGGCTTTCGGTGAGTTGCTGGCCTTGATATGACAATGTGCAATGAACTGATCCATCATGCGCTCAACCAGCACTTCTACTGCACCGCCTGAGGCACGTTTGCCTTTTAAGCGCGCTTTCATGACTTTGGTGTCGTTTAATACCAGTAAGTCGCCGTCTTCAAGCAAGTCCAGAATGTCGGTAAATTGGTGGTCGTGATATTGACCGTGTGCATCGAGGTGCAGCAGGCGAGAGGCACTGCGTGTTTCCAGAGGATAGCGAGCAATCAGCTCATCGGGGAGATCAAAATTAAAATCAGAAAGTTGCATGATGATTTACGCTAAAAAAACTGCGGCTAGTATAAACTTTTTTCTTTTTTATGGCGGGAATTGCTCGATTTTAAAACGAAAAAATGCCATTTGTTTTAAAAATAAACAAATGTAAATATTCTGCGTTGACAGTGCCGAGAAATCGCGTATTATACCTTTCATCCACTCCCGAGGTGGTGAAATTGGTAGACGCGGCGGACTCAAAATCCGCTGTCAGAGATGACGTGTCGGTTCGAGTCCGACCCTCGGGACCAAAATTCTAGAAAACCCCAAGCACATTCAGTCTTGGGGTTTTTTATTGTCTGTATATTTAAAAGTATTTATTTACATCATTTCTTAAAATAGTTTTTGACTGAATTTGAGTGGTTTTGTCAGTAAGATGATGATTTATATCTATAGCGAAAAATAGATTAATTGAATAACTTTGATACATCAATCAGACATAAAAAACCGGCGCCTAGACGCCGGTTTTTTTATTTTACATTACTGATCAAGTCAGTTTTGCAAAAGCTTAGATCGTAGCAAGTGCTGCATTCAAAGTAGCACTTGGACGCATCACTGCATTTACTTTCTCTTGATCAACAGCGTAGTAACCACCGATGTCTACTGATTTACCTTGAACTTCAGCAAGCTCAGTAACGATTTTCTCTTCATTTTCAGCTAAAGTTTTTGCAAGTGGTGCAAATTTCGCTTTCAATTCAGCATTTTCGTCTTGAGCAGCAAGTTCTTCAGCCCAGAACTTCGCCAGGTAGAAATGGCTACCACGGTTGTCGAGTTCGCCAGTACGACGAGAAGGTGACTTGTCGTTATCTAGCAATTTGCCAGTTGCACGGTCTAAAGTTTTAGCAAGTAACTTGATGTTGTCATTGCCTTCTTTAATACCCATTTCTTCTAGAGAAACTGCAAGCGCCATGAATTCACCGAGTGAATCCCAGCGTAAGTGGTTTTCTTCAACTAACTGCTGTACGTGTTTAGGCGCAGAACCGCCTGCACCTGTTTCATACATGCCGCCACCCGCCATTAACGGCACGATTGACAACATTTTCGCAGATGTACCCAATTCCATGATCGGGAACAAGTCAGTCAGGTAGTCACGTAAGATGTTACCTGTTACAGAAATGGTATCTAGACCGCGCGCAACACGTTCAAGCGTATAACGCATTGCACGTACTTGTGACATGATCTGGATATCAAGACCGGTAGTGTCGTGATCTTTCAGGTATTTTTCAACTTTCTTGATCAGTTCATTTTCGTGTGGACGGTACGGGTCAAGCCAGAAGATTGCCGGCATGCCAGAGTTACGTGCACGCGTTACTGCAAGTTTCACCCAGTCGCGGATCGGTGCGTCTTTCACCTGACACATACGCCAGATATCGCCTTCTTCCACGTTTTGTGACATCAACACTTCGCCAGTTTCAAGATCAACGATGTTGGCAATACCCGCTTCAGAGATCTCGAAAGTTTTGTCGTGTGAACCGTATTCTTCCGCTTTTTGCGCCATCAAACCAACGTTCGGTACGGTACCCATTGTACGTGGATCAAAATTGCCATTCCACTTACAGAAGTTGATCATTTCCTGGTAAATACGTGCGAATGTTGATTCAGGCATAACGGCTTTACAGTCATAAGGTTTGCCATCAGCGCCCCACATTTTACCGCCACCACGGATCATTGCAGGCATAGAAGCATCTACAATCACGTCGTTTGGTGAATGGAAGTTCGTGATGCCTTTGGCAGAATCAACCATCGCAAGTGCTGGACGATGTTCTTGGCAAGCATGTAGATCTGCAATGATTTCTTCACGTACAGAGGTTGGTAGAGTTTCGATCTTTTCATAAAGACCAGCCATACCGTTGTTTACGTTCACGCCAAGCTCATCAAATAACTTGCCGTGTTTTTCAAATGCGTCTTTGTAGTAAATTCTCACACAGTGACCGAATACGATCGGGTGTGAAACTTTCATCATGGTTGCTTTCACGTGAAGTGAGAACAAGATGCCGGCTTCTTTACAATCATCTAATTCTTTTTCATAGAAATCGCAAAGCGCTTTTTTGCTCATGAACATTGAATCGATGATTTCGCCATCTTGAAGCGCAACTTTTGGCTTAAGAACGATGGTTTTACCAGACTTGGTGATCAATTCCATTTTCACATTACGTGCACGGTCTAAAGTCATCGACTTTTCGCCATGGTAGAAGTCGCCTTCGTCCATGTGTGAAACGTGAGTTTGAGACCACTGTTTCCACTCGCTCATAGAGTGTGGGTGTTTTTTCACATAGTTTTTAACGGCAGCAGGTGCACGACGGTCTGAGTTACCTTCACGTAGTACCGGGTTTACTGCTGAACCAAGACATTTGCTATAACGTGCCTTGATTGCTTTTTCTTCTTCAGTGGCCGGGTTTTCAGGATAGTCAGGAAGGGCATAGCCTTTAGACTGGAGTTCCTTGATACACGCTGTTAGCTGGCCAACAGAAGCACTGATATTTGGGAGTTTGATAATGTTCGTGTCTGGATCTTGTGTAAGACGACCTAGCTCAGCTAGAGTGTCAGGCACCTTTTGCTCTTCGCTTAGGTAATCTGTAAATTCAGAGAGCACGCGCACAGCTACAGAGATGTCACTTTTGACGATCTCAACGCCAGCTGGCTTAGTAAAGGTCTCAATGATCGGCAGCAGAGAATAAGTCGCCAGTAATGGCGCCTCGTCGGTCAGTGTGTAAATGATAGTTGACTTTCCACCAGCCATATATAGCCCCTTGCGTTGGATTGAGTTTCTGAGGGCCGAACTTTTGGTCCAGCCTCATTGAACCGATTTGCTTAAATAAAAACATTGAGAGTATCGTCTTTCAGCGCATTTCAGTCAACGAAATATGCTTTTAGATTGAAATTTGGGCGAAAATTTGTACAGATTTGTATGGTTTAGCTGTGTTTGTATTTTGTACAAAAAAATAATTTTCTGCGCTTAGAAATCATTATGGTGCTGGAAAGAAATTTTATGCTACCAGATTGTATTCACTAAAGATGAGTTTTTGAGCATTGGGTGGGATCGTGATGATCCCGAAATACAAATGAATGTTGAGTGATCAGATGCTATTTCGGGGCAGTTTCTTCGGGTCAATTGAGGCAATTTGCCTTGACGAATCATCATCTCAATATCATGGAATTACTTTGCGATATACTTCTAAGCATTGATCAAATCATTCTTAAAATTGCAGCGAAATAAGGAAATCGGATGCCCAGTTTATTTATTGTGATGCTTGGTGGCCGTCATGCCCGTGCCAATACAGAAGTTCATGATGTGGTACTGGCAGTAGGCGAAACTCTGGAAGAAACCTATCCTCAACTGAAAAATGCCTGGTTTGCCGAGCAAAAAGGGCTGCATATTGATGCTTGGGCGCAAATTAATGGACTGGAGTTCGAGGGCAAAAATTATCACGTTCAATTTAGCGATGCTGCCCCGAATCAGGCTGCCGAAAAGCTTTGGCTGATTAATTTAGGGGGTTATGATGCACGTGAATTTGGTGAGCTGCACCGTTATGTGCTGGTGGTGGCACAGAATGCCATGGTGGCAAAACAGCGCGGTAAAGCTTATTTCGCCAAGCACTGGCAAAAACAGCATACTGACCGGGTGCTGGATGTCGATGATTGCATTGCGATTGATCAGGTGTATGGCCGATATGTACAGCTGGTGGAGGGACATTTTAGTGCGAATCGCTGGGAAAATACCTATCTCACGATTTAAAACCGAAGCATAGGGCTATAGTGTGGCTGAGGGTCAGGATTCGACGAGTGACTTAAAAAAAATCTTTATCAAAGTTCAATAATCTGCATAATACCGGAAAGGAAAAACAGCTTTTGACTGAGATGGAACATCTTAAATGGATTTAATTCAGGCAAATGGACAACCGCACTATGGACGTTTCAAGGAACTTCCAAAAAGTATTGACTATCAGGCATATCAATACAAGAACCCTTATGGTCAGGTGCTGTCAGGCTGGCGTAAGCATCTAAAATATAAGAAATTCAAATTTTGTAGTATTCAGCACGAACATTATACCATTGGGCTGGCGATTGCCGATATTGCATGGGCAGGGCACAGTTTTGTCTATGTCTACAACCATATGACCAATGACGTTCTGGAATGGAATGCGATTAATTTCCTGTCTCGCCATACTGTGCTGGATGAACAACCATTATTCAATCACAGTTATTTTCATAAATCGCCTTTTCAGGTCGATATTCAGCATGCCAACGGTGTGCGCTATATCAATGTCAGTAAATACGGCGAAATTCAGCTCAGTGCACGAATCTTTTGTGCAGGAACCGATCCTTTAAGTATGTGTAGCCCAACTGGTATCAACGGTTGGACTTATACGCAAAAGCTCACGACCTTAGGTTGCGAAGGCTATTTTTTAAATAAACAAAAACAAAAGATTCAATTTAACGAACGAACTTTTGCCTTGCTGGATGACACCTGTGGCTTTTTACGTCCAGAAACTGCCTGGTTTTGGTTGTCGTGTAACTTTTGGGATGCGACCAATCAGCGGATTGGAATTAATTTAGCATCCGGTGTTAACGAAAGCTTTGGTAATGAAAACTGTTTATGGATCAACGGAAAAATTTATCCATTGGCTGATGTGCTCTTTCAGCAGGAATCCGAAACTCAATGGACGATTCAATCGCTAGATGAAAAGCTAAATCTGACTGTAAGCACAGGCTGGCGACGTTATGAAAATCTGAATTTGCGTCTGGTCGGCAGCCAGTTTAGCCAGTGGCAGGCCAAAGTCTGTGGCACCATTCAGCAGGATGATCAGGAAATTATTTTACTGAATGAATATGCCTTGCTTGAGCAGCATTATGCCAAATGGTAAATCAGCTTAAATCAAAAAGCCTTCAATTTTGAAGGCTTTTTGATTTAAGCGATGCTCACGTTTAGTCTTTCGCGGCCTGCCAGAAGGCTTCACCGGCTTGAATCGGATCGCCGGTTTCATTTAGGGTGTTGATCCAGACCTCGTATTGGGCAATCACTGGGTGCTGACTCGGATGAAAGTCTTTTTTAAACCAGTCTCGATACTGTTTGCCCATTCGGGTCAATGTGCCTTTTGGACCAAAAAACCAGGGTAAGCTCTTGATATTCATCTGCAAGCGTTGCAAGGGACTAAAGCCATCATGTTTCAGCATGACATTGGCACGATAGACGGTAAAACTAAACATTAAAATGGTCGTGCTGACTAAGGTGGCTCGACGGGTAAATTCTGGGGTTTTAGCCACATTTTTCATCACATCAAAAGCTACATCGCGGTGTTCCATTTCCTCAATGGCATGCCAGGCCAATAATGCCCGTACAAAAGGATGGGCATCTTTCAGGGTCTGTTTTTGTCCATAAAAAGTTTCTGCCATAAGCGCCGTTAAGTGCTCTGCCGCAGCGGTAATGGCAATATTAAACTGGGGTGAGCGGTGCTTCAGATCATAATTGAAAATTTTATTTAAACGTTCAATAAATTGGTCTACAGGCATGCCTTGCTCGCGCATCAACTGATTCATTTTGTCATGCGCGATGCCGTGCTGGGCTTCCTGGCGGATAAAATCCGCGACACGTTGTTGCAGCTCTGGGTCCTGGATCTGATCGCGGAACAGGCGGACACTCTGAATAAAATAGCGCTCGCCGTCTGGAAAGGTCAGGCTCAGGGCATCGAACATGCGTGTCATAAAGGGATCGCCGCCGAACCAGTAACATGGAATTTCATCCAGTTTAAAATCAAGTTGGGTGCGAACCACAGGCTGTAGGGCGGATTTTAATATGGCGTTCATCTTGTAGATTCTTTTTTGTGACGATGCTGACAGTATGTCGGCGAATCTCGCCATTGTTTTGACAGAGCTTGCCAATTTTTATACATTTTATGCCAAATGAAAATAAAACTGGTCAGATTAGAGCTGCCAGCGAGAATCGCACATGCAAGACATAAAAATATCCAATGGTTATCTTCAGCTCTGGGCGACTTATTTGCGTGATGTGGGGATTGAACCCTTAACTGCCGACTTTCTGCAAGATGTGCATGACTCGCTTGTGACCCTCATCGATCAGCCTTTTGATACACAAGTACCTTTGGAATTGTTGAATCATATTATTTTAACTACTCGGCAACATCTGAACTGTCCGCAGCTGATTTTTGAAATCGTGCAGGTCATTCGTCCTGAGCATTTTGGTGTACTGGGTTATATGGTTTCACGTAGCAGTAGTGTCGCGGAAATGATCGGCTATAGCATGCGCTTTCAGCGGCTGGTGATTGATGGCAGTGAATTCGTGCCTTTACAGTTGAAGCAGCATGAACACAGTATGGAACTCTATTGGGGCTATTTAGATGAAAAATATAATTTGTTAAATGAGCTCACCATGGCAGCAATGGTGCAACTGGGACGGGTTATTTTGCAAGAGCAGCCACTTTTATTGCGTTGTGTACGACTGGCTCATGCAGCTGAAATGGCACAAATGCATTATCAAAAATTCTTTGCCTGTGAGGTTCAGTTTTCTCAAGATTATTATGCTCTGGAACTGGATGTACAGGGGTTAGCTCATGGGTCTGAGCATGCTGACCCCATATTATTGCAGTTGCTGACTCTTCAGGCGGAACAGGCGATTGCAGCAAAAGCACCTGTTGAAAATACCTTGCAGCAAGCACAGCAAATCATTGCCGAACAGTTGCGAACCAGGCAACAGGCGATCAAAATTGAGCAGCTTGCCCAGCAGTTGTGGATGTCGACCCGAAGCTTGCAACGCTTATTCAGCATATATCAAACTTCATTTAAAAAACTGCTGCAACAGCAGCGCATCAAACGCTGTGAGATTTTGTTACAGCAGGGGCTTAGTCTGAGCGAGATTGCTGAAGCGCTGGATTATTCCGACCAGTCGGCCTTGGCCCGCGCCTATAAAGCAGCCACCGGACAGACTTTGTTCCAGCGCAAGAAACAGTTAAAGCATGCACAGCAATAAAAAAGCGACCCAATCAGATCGCTTTTTGATGTGAGGATGATACAGAGATTAAGCGGTTGCTTTAAGGTTGGGGAATCTCAACGCAATCGCAGCAATTGCGAAGATGGCCAGAATCCAGCAATAGTACAAGCCGCCAATCAGTTCAACCGGTGAGATTTTTGCAATCGAGCAGGCGAGGAGCAACTGTGCACCATAAGGAATCAGACCTTGTACCACGCAGGAGAAAATATCCATCAGTGCTGCAGAACGCTTGGGATCCACGCCGTATTCTTTGGCGACTTCACGTGCCATATCACCCGACAGAATAATCGCCACGGTATTATTGGCCACAAAAATATTCGAAAATACTACCAAGAAGCTGATCCCGATTTCGCCAGCACGTTGCTGACCGACTTTAAACAGACGGGTCAGGCTATAAATACGCTCGATCAGCCAGCGTAAACCGCCTTCACGTTGCATGATCGCCGACAGGCCACCCAGGAACATGGACAATAATGCCACTTCAAACATGCCGACAAAGCCATCATAAATTGAAGTATTCAGTTTGAGCAGATCAAATTCAGCTGTGGCAAATAGGCCAAACAAGCCGGAAAGTAGTACCCCAATGGTCAGCACAGCCAGAACGTGTAAACGGCTAAAGGCTAAAATAAATACGGCGATATAAGGTAAGACCAGAAGCCAGTTGAAGTCCTTGTATTCCACTGCATTGCTACTACCGCTACTCAACACGTAAATCAAAATAGTCACGATTGAGGCAGGAACCGCAATCCAGACATTGACTCTGAATTTGTCACGTAGTTGTACGCCCTGACTGGTCGTTGCAGCAATGGTGGTATCCGAGATCATTGAAAGATTGTCACCGAACATGGCACCACCAACGACCGCACCAACCGCATAAACTACATTGATCTCGGTGACCTCGGCAAATCCAAAAGCGATCGGCGCACAGGCTGCAATGGTGCCCATGGAGGTACCCATAGCCGTGGCAATAAAGGCCGAGATCACAAACAGCATCGGCAGAATAAATGTGGGTGGAATCACCGACAAGCCCATCTGCACAGTGGCATCCACACTGCCAATGGCACTACTGACGCTGGCAAAGGCACCGGCCAGCATAAACACCATAAACATCAGGATTAAGTTCGGATGACTGGCACCTCTGATGAATTCCTCAATGCCTTGGTTAAGTTTACCGCGATACACTAATGCAGCCAAGATAATCGCAGGCAGGGCAGCCACAGGCGCTTTCACCTGATAGAACGCGAACTCGGTTCCGATCAGGGAATGATAGATTCCGCTACCCAAAAACAGGGTTAAAAATACAATAAGCGGCAGCAGTGCAATGGCGCGTGCCTGCACTGTCGCCTCAGAATCAGTCTGCATAGGAGATAAAAAAGTAAGAGAATAGGACTAGTATAAAGCAGGTTTTGCAATTTCAGAAAACTTTAAATGAATGCGCTAACATCTGCATTTTTATTAATTTTTGCATGATAAAAATAAGTTTATCTAAATATTCAGGATTTTGGCTAATAGCAAAATTAGGCATCTTTGATCATTGTGAAAAAAATCAAAATAATCGTAAATAGACCCTTCCGAATTGTTTTGAAATCTTCGTACAGGAAATGAAATACTCGAGGTCGGTATCGCAGACTGTTCATTGGACAAAAAATAGCGTTACAATGCGACGTCTTGTATTTTTACATAGTCAATGCCTCAAGTTTGAAACACGTTAAGGAAAGCTCAGCCCTATGTCACGTTTAGCCACACGATTTGAACAACTTAAATCTCAACAGCGTAAAGCTTTAGTTTCTTATGTGATGGCTGGTGATCCGCATCCAGAGGTCACTGTATCTTTGCTCCATGCAATGGTAGAGGCGGGTGTCGATGTGATTGAGCTGGGTCTTCCTTTCTCCGACCCGATGGCAGATG
The DNA here is from genome assembly GCF_013418995.1 of Acinetobacter sp. YH12106. NCBI lineage: Bacteria > Pseudomonadati > Pseudomonadota > Gammaproteobacteria > Moraxellales > Moraxellaceae > Acinetobacter > Acinetobacter sp. YH12106. The sequence continues at coordinate 12,421 of NZ_VPAV01000014.1, read as the reverse complement.
GTCCCGTAATTGCTTTAGCGGCTGAACGTGCGCTGGCAGGCGGAACCAATACTTTGGACGCACTGCACATGGTGAAAGAATTTCGCTTGAAAGATCGCGAAACACCTGTGGTGCTGATGGGTTATCTGAATCCGGTCGAAGTGATTGGCTATGAAAAGTTTGTGGCTTATGCTTACGAATGTGGAGTAGATGGCGTGCTGCTGGTGGACTTACCGCCAGAGGAAGCACAAAGTCTGGGTGAAGTACTGGAAAAATATGACATGGATCAGATTTTCCTGCTGGCACCCACTTCAACCGATGCACGTATTCAACACGTAGCGAAACAGGCCACTGGCTTTATCTACTATGTATCCTTGAAAGGCGTGACCGGTGCAGCAACTTTAGATGTCTCTGAAGCCGCTGCCCGCATTCAAAAGATTAAAGCTGTGACTGATGTTCCTGTAGGCGTAGGTTTCGGTATCAGCGATGCTGCATCTGCGAAAGCGATGGGTGTTGCTGCCGATGCAGTTATTGTGGGAAGTGCGTTTGTAAAGCAGTTTGCAACGCTTGCACCAGAACAAGCCGTTATTGCGACGGTGAATAAAGTCAAGGAGCTTCGAGCAGCGCTCGATGAGTTATAGTATGAGTCAACCCGTGAAATCAGGCAAAATTCTGAGCCCATCGACCCCATGGACGGAACGCATTGTTCCAGGCATTCATGTACCTGATGAGCAAACGATCTACAAAGCGACATTTACCGAGCCTACGGTCGAGTGTCCTGAATGTCATGCTTTGGTGACCCGTACCGCGATGTCATTCAATGCCTATGTTTGTCCGCAGTGTGATGAGCATTTACGCATGAAAGCCCGTGATCGCCTGAACTGGTTCTTTGACCAGGTACAGACTGAACTGGGTCAGGAGTTTAAGGCTAAAGATCCGTTAAAGTTTGTCGATAGCAAAGCTTATCCAGAGCGTATGGCAGAAGCGCAAAAGAAAACCGGCGAAACCGAAGCGTTGGTCGTGATTCAAGGCCTGCTAAAAGATGTCCCAATGATTGCCTGTGCGTTTGAATTCGACTTCATGGGCGGTTCGATGGGTACAGTGGTCGGTGACCGTTTTGTTCAGGCGGCAGAGCGTGCGATTGAAGCCCGTCAGCCCTTGATCTGCTTTGCTGCTTCAGGCGGTGCACGTATGCAGGAAGGCATGTTGTCCTTGATGCAAATGGCACGTACTTCGGCTGCTATCCAGCGTTTAAAAGAAGCAGGCCTGCCTTATGTGGTGGTATTGACGCATCCGGTATACGGTGGTGTCACTGCATCATTGGCGATGCTGGGTGATGTACATCTGGCTGAACCGAAGGCGATGATTGGCTTTGCCGGTAAACGAGTGATCGAACAAACTGTCCGTGAAAAACTGGAAGAACCGTTCCAGCGCGCGGAATATTTGCTTGATCATGGGGTAATCGATCAGATTGTTCACCGTCACGCATTACGTGATACAGTTTACCGTATTGTTACGAAATTGATGAACCTGCATTGAACACAGCACCGCTAGCAACAGATTCTTTAAGTACATGGCTCGATTATTGGAGCCATGTTCACGTTACGGGTATTGATTTAGGTCTGGAACGGGTTATTCCGGTGGCTGAAAAGCTCGGTGTGACACGTCCGGCGGCCAAAGTGCTGACGGTGGCTGGAACCAATGGTAAGGGTTCAACCACCACCACACTGGCTGCGATTTTGAATGCACAAGGCTTCAAGGTCGGACTGTATCAATCTCCACACGTGTACCGTTTCAATGAGCGGGTAAAACTGCGCGGCATTGAAGTTGAAGATCAGTTGTTGGTGGATGCTTTTGTTCAGGTGGATCAGGCTCGTCGCGAATGTGATTTGAGCCTGTCTTTCTTTGAAGCGACCACTTTGGCCGCTTTTGTGATTTTTAAAGATCAGTTATGTGATGTCTGGGTGCTGGAAGTCGGTCTGGGCGGTCGTCTGGATGTGGTTAATGTGGTTAATCCGGATGTAGCAGTGATTACCAATATTGGTCTGGATCATACCGATTGGCTCGGTGATAGCATCGAGAAAATTGCCTTTGAAAAAGCCGGAATTATCCGGCCGAATATTCCGGTGGTATTTGGTGGACAGCAACAGATTCCACAAGCCATTTTAGCTAAAACTCAGCAATGCAACGCGCCCCTATATGCGGTGAATCGTGATTATTTCTATGAAGCATGTGCAGATGGCCAGTCTTGGGCCTTTGCCTCTTCGGGTACGACCTTAAAACTTCCAACAGGTTCACTGGCGCTAGATAATATTTCTACCGCTGTGGCTGCAATTTTGCTGAGCGGTTTAACGGTCAGTCAGGATGTGATGGCACAAGGGATTCAAACGGCAAAGTTGCCGGGACGTTTTGAAGTCTGTCAAATCCAGAATAAAACCGTGATTTTTGATGCCGGACATAATCCGCATGGGGTCGAGTTTCTGCTGAAACAGTTGCGAAACTATTTAAATTACAATCAAAACTATAAAAATATCGTTTGTGTGTTTTCAATGTTGGCAGATAAAGATATAAATTCTGTCACCAAGTTATTGAAAGACACGGTTCAATTGTGGAAAATTGCACCATTATCCGTCCCACGTGCGGCAGAGCTCACAGTTTTGGCTGAAGCTCTAGGCGGTGAGGCGGTAGAACAATTTGACAATGTGAAATTAGCTTTTAAATCAGCACTGGATCAAACAGATAATAATCAGCTGATTTTGGTATGTGGATCATTTCATACCTTAGAAGCGGTATGGGAGTATTTGGAAGAATGTCAATGAATAACAAACAGCGCTGGATGGGCGGTGTTGTTTTACTCGGTGGTGGTGTTTTATTGGCAGCATTACTCCTGAAAGGTCAAGATGAAATCAAGCAGGACCGTCAGCAGAAACCGGCACAGGTTGCGGAAGTGGAAACGAAGGATGCAGTGAATCATTCGCTGGGTTCCTTGACGGTCGATGTGGAAACAGAAAAGCGTTTACTTGAACAGCAACGCCGTGATCGGGAAAAATCTGTGGCAGAGCAGGAGGCTCGTGCGGCTGAATTTTTAGCGATGCAGCAGCAGGCAGAAGCAGATGCGGCGCGTAAAGCGGCTGAAGAATATGCTGCACTTAATGCGCATCGTATGGGACAGCAAAGCTCGGATAATATTCCACCAGAACTGGTCGAAGACGAACAGGCCAAACAGAAACGCTTGGCTGAAGAAAAGGCTGCACAAGACAAAAAGCTAGCCCTGCAGAAGCTTGAGCAGCAAAAAGCCAACAGTTCAACTGAAGCGGCCAAGAAAGAAGCGGAGCGTAAAGCCGCTGAAAGCAAAGCGGCTGAAGAAAAACGTAAATTGGAGCAACAGCAAAAAGCCGAAGCAGAACGTAAGACGGCTGAGGCAAAACGTAAGGCTGAGGAAGAGCGTAAGGCAGCCGAGAAGAAAGAAGCTGAACGTAAAGCCGCCGAAGAAAAACGTAAAGCCGAAGACAAACGTAAGGCTGAAGAAGCCAAGAAAAAGGCAGCAGAAGACGCCAAAAAGAAAGCAGAAGCTGAGCAGGCACGTAAATTGCTGGAAGGTGAAAGTGACAAGCAGTGGATGGTGCAGGTTGCACTGGCAGCCAATGAAGCCAATGCAGATGCGGTTGCGGCAAAGCTGCGTGCCAAGGGTTATAAAGTGACCAAGAGTCCAACCTCTAAAGGGATTCGTATCATGGTCGGTCCATCAAAGGATCGGGAAACTGCTGATACTTCGCGTAAAAAAATCGCTGCAGATGACAGTCTGAATATGAAATCTGCCTGGGTGATTGACTGGGTGCCTTTAGATAAGCGTAACTAAGACAGCGTATTACTGTACTTTGGTTTAAAATGGATTCAGGTTATGCCTGAATCCATTTTTATTGGGGAGCAAAAATTAAAAAGGTGACAAAGCTCTCAGGATTAAAAAAGCCTATCTAAAGATAGGCTGGTGATGAACTTCGAACTCGGCACGTCATTCGGGTTAGAAATTCAGTTTTAATCTTGCTGCTTTTTATATAGATACATCAACGTTAAGAGTGGATGTACTTATACATATTCTTTATGAACAGAGCAGTGCTTCGTTTATTCTTACAGTCACAGCCTAGCTTCTTGTCTTCTTGCGGAATATATGTCCTCAGGACAGAGCAGTGCTCCGTTTTATCCCGTGCTACGCACTTCACTTGTGTTGCGCAAAATTAAAAAGGAGTCCTTTTAATTTGTGTCACTCGAAGCGTAGCTTCTCGTCTTCTTGCGGAATATATTCCTCAGGGCGAAGCAGTGTCTTGCTGATCCTCACTCAGGATGTGGCGTTAAGCGCAGGTAAGGCGTGACCGTGGTATACCCTTTAGGAAAACGTTGTGCAATTTCAGTCTCATCTTTTAGCGATGGCACAATCACCACATCATCGCCATGCTGCCAATTGGCAGGTGTTGCGACTTTATGGCTGTCGGTGAGTTGCAATGAATCCACCACACGCAAGATTTCATGGAAATTACGACCCGTCGATGCCGGATAGGTAATAATCAAACGGACTTTTTTGTTTGGATCGATGACCACCAAAGAGCGAACTGTGAGCGTTTCACTGGCACTCGGGTGAATAAAGTCATATAGTTCAGACACTTTACGATCCTGATCGGCAATGATCGGAAAATTGACTGTGGTATTCTGGGTTTCATTGATGTCTTTAATCCAGCCATGATGTGATTCAACATCATCAACCGATAAGGCAATGGCTTTGACACCACGTTTTTCAAATTCATCTTTCAACTTTGCGGTATAACCAAGTTCAGTAGTACATACCGGCGTATAGTCCGCCGGATGTGAAAATAAAATGCCCCAGCTATCGCCCAGAAAATCATAAAAATTAATCAGGCCTTCACTGGATTGCTGTTCAAAATTCGGTGCGGTGTCGCCTAGACGTAAACTCATTTTTTTGCCTCAATTGGTCTTTTAATGTAGAGATGAGATTTAATATGAACTAATTTTTTTATGATTAAAAATAGTGTTTTTAGCTTTCTTTATGAATAAATAGCATAAGTGATTTGTTTTATCTATCTAGAATCAAACAAATCAGTCGTCTAATTGACTATATTGCACAGCTAAAGTTTGCTACATTACTTTGCCTTAGATCTCGGGGCTAGAACTCAGGATCAGATTTTTTTCAGCGGTTTTATAGCAAAACCCTTGTAGTTCAAATTTCTAGCACCATAATAACGACTAAGAACATATTCATTTGACAAGCAAGATTTAGAGAGTCTATTCATGTTGGCAAGTCTGATCGGAGGAATCTTCGGTACCAAAAATGAGCGCGAACTCAAACGCATGCGTAAAATCGTAGACAAGATTAATGTGCTCGAGCCGACGATATCTACCCTTAGCGATGCAGACTTATCTGCAAAAACTGAAGAATTCAAACAACGATATAATAAGGGTGAAAACCTCGATAAATTATTGCCTGAAGCATTTGCAGTCTGTCGTGAAGCCGCCAAGCGGGTCATGGGCATGCGTCATTATGACGTGCAGCTGATCGGTGGTATTACCTTGCACGAAGGTAAAATTGCAGAGATGCGTACCGGTGAGGGTAAAACCCTGATGGGTACCTTGGCCTGTTACCTGAATGCCATCAGCGGTCAGGGTGTGCATGTCATTACCGTGAACGATTACCTGGCACAACGTGATGCCGAGCTCAACCGTCCATTATTTGAATTTTTGGGTTTAAGCATCGGGATTATTTATTCCATGCAAAATCCGATGGAAAAAGCGGAAGCTTATCGTGCCGATATTACCTACGGTACCAATAACGAATTTGGCTTTGATTACCTGCGTGACAACATGGTGTTCTCGCTGGCTGAGAAAAAGCAGCGTGGTTTAACCTATGCGATTATTGATGAGGTCGATTCGATCCTGATTGATGAAGCACGTACTCCGCTGATTATTTCCGGTCAAAGTGAAGATTCTTCACAGCTTTATGCAGCCATCAATAATATTCCACCAAAATTACAGGCACAGAAAGAAGAGAAAGTGCCGGATGGCGGTCACTTCTGGATTGATGAAAAACAGCGTTCAGTTGAAATTACTGAAGTGGGTTTTGAAACCATTGAAAGTGAACTGATTGAAATGGGCTTGTTGGCAGAAGGCGAGAGCTTGTATTCAGCGTCGAACCTGAATCTGTTGCATCATGTGACTGCGGCAATTCGTGCCCATTATTTATATCAACGTAACGTGCAATACATCATCAATGATGGTGAAGTGATTATCGTCGATGAAAATACCGGTCGTACCATGCCGGGCCGTCGCTGGTCTGAAGGTTTGCATCAGGCGGTAGAAGCCAAAGAAGGTCTGGAAATTCAACCAGAGAACCAGACCCTGGCAACCACAACCTTCCAGAACTATTTCCGTCTGTATAAAAAATTATCGGGTATGACCGGTACCGCTGATACTGAAGCCGCGGAAATGAAAGAAATTTATGGTCTGGATGTGGTGCTGATTCCGACCCATCGTCCAATGATCCGTGATGACCAGAACGATTTAATCTATTTAAATCGTGAAGGCAAATATAACGCGATTATTCAAGAAATTCAGCGTGTGCATGAAGCCGGTGTTGCGCCAATCTTGATTGGTACGGCAACCATCGAAGCATCTGAGATTCTATCCGATAAGCTGAAAGCTGCCGGTATTACCCACGAAGTACTGAATGCCAAACAGCACGAACGTGAAGCGGATATTATTGCGCAAGCCGGTGCACCGCGTGCCGTGACCATTGCCACCAACATGGCGGGGCGTGGTACCGATATTCTGCTGGGTGGTAACTGGAAAGCATTGCTGGCCAAAATTGAAAATCCGACAAGCGATGACGAAGCGCGTCTGAAAGCGGAATGGGATGTTAATCATCAATCCGTTCTGGATTCGGGTGGCTTGCATATTATCGGTTCTGAACGTCATGAATCACGCCGTATCGATAACCAGTTGCGTGGTCGTGCAGGCCGTCAGGGTGATCCGGGTGTATCGCGTTTCTACCTGTCGCTTGAAGATGACCTGATGCGTATTTTCGCCGGTGACCGTGTGGTGGGTATGATGCGTGCCATGGGCTTGCAGGAAGATGAAGCGATTGAACACAAAATGGTGTCTCGCTCGATTGAGAATGCACAGCGTAAAGTCGAAGCACGTAACTTCGATATTCGTAAGAACTTGCTGAAATACGATGACGTGAATAACGAACAGCGTAAGATTATTTATAGTCAGCGTGATGACATTCTGGCAGAAAATTCGCTGCAAGATTATATTGAAGAAATGATTCGTGAAGTGATGCAGGGTGTAATTGCCAATTATATTCCGCCTGAGTCGATTCATGACCAGTGGGATATTGAAGGTCTGGAATTGGCCTTGCGTGAAGACATGTCACTCGATCTTCCTATCGCACAATGGCTGGAACAGGACCGTCGTCTCGATGAAGAGGCCTTGGTGGTGCGTATTAGCGATGAAGTACTGAATCGTTACCGTTCGCGTCGTGAACAAATGGGTGCGGAATCTGCAGCATCGCTTGAACGTCACTTTATGCTGAATTCTCTGGATCGCCACTGGAAAGAACATCTGGCAGCGATGGATTACTTACGTCAGGGCATCCATTTACGTGGCTATGCACAGAAAAATCCAGAGCAGGAATATAAAAAAGAAGCCTATAACCTGTTTGTGAATATGCTGGGTGTCATCAAATCGGATGTCGTTACAGATTTATCGCGTATTCATGTGCCGACCCCTGAAGAGCTGGCTGAAATGGAAGCACAGCAGCAGGCACAGGCTGAGGCAATGCGATTGCAGTTATCTCATGATGAGTTCGAGGGTTTACTGGCAGATGAACATGAAAATACGACTGAACAAAATGCTGAGGCAAGTCCGGTAGCGCCAGTCTTTGAAGCGCCGGCAAGCCGTAATGCACCTTGTCCATGTGGTTCAGGCCTGAAATATAAACAGTGTCATGGCAGAATCTAAGCGATATTGAAAATCAGAGCCACATGGCTCTGATTTTTTATGTATAAAGATTTTTCAGAAACTGAATACTATTTGCAGTCCTGCGGATTAAATGGTATTTAATGGCTCATTCAACACCGAAAAGTGGAATAACCTGAATGAAAAAAGTATTAAAAACGCTCATGATTGCCGCTTTGGCCATGCCTGCTTTAAGTTTTGCAGAAACTGCAGCCACCACGACACTTGATAAAGTTCAGCAAGCAGTGGGTTCTACTACAGCTCAAGTACAACGTACAGATGAACAAGTGACCGTGGCCAGCCCGCGTACCGGGATTCGTTATACCTTTGCCAATCAGAATCGCCCGATTGTGTTGCAGACCGCTGCGATCGCACCGGCCAATGCGGCCAATGCAGATCGTATTGTGGCATCTAATCCGGCACTTTCTGCCGCGAGTCAGCAGCAAGCGAAGCAGGCTTTATTAAATGAAGCAGGGCAACTTGCGAAAAATTAAAATCCCCGATTTTTGAAAATGCAGAAACCAGTCTTGATGACTGGTTTTTTATTGTGAAAATCCATCATAAATCTCAAGCTTACTCAGGCTTTGGCTCGATTTTTTGTTGCAGATCAACTAAGCTGTATTTTTCCGAAACTTCAATATTGGACTTTAAAATGGCAGTTGGTGACGTATCTATGCCACAGATGCATGTGGTGAAAGGGGTTAAAATTGGTTCGGCTGAAGCCTATGTGCGCTATCAGAACCGACGTGACCTGGTGATATTTGAACTGGCTGCAGGCTCCAATGTTGCAGGGGTATTTACTCAAAATGCCTTCTGTGCAGCCCCTGTGCATGTATCTAAAGCGCATTTACAGGTAGGGAATCCGCGTTACCTGGTGATCAATACCGGCAATGCCAATGCAGGAACTGGTCCTACAGGCATGGCAAATGCAGAAGCCACCTGTGCCAAGCTGGCTGAACTGGCAGGGATACAGGCTGCTGAAGTTTTACCATTCTCTACGGGTGTCATTGGCGAGCAATTGCCAATGGAGCGTTTGCTCAGCGGTTTACAACCTGCGCTAGACTCATTGCGTGATGATGCCTGGGTCGATGCTGCAACGGGAATCATGACCACAGATACTACACCGAAAGGCGCTTCAGAGCAGTTCGAGCTGGATGGTGTCACCTATACCATGACCGGTATTTCCAAGGGTGCCGGCATGATTCGCCCAAATATGGCAACCATGCTGGGTTATGTCGCAACCGATGCTCCAATCAGCCGTGAACTGGTTCAGCAGTTATTAACAGAAACAGTAAATGTGTCGTTTAACCGCATTACCATCGATGGTGATACTTCAACCAATGATTCCTGCATCTTGATTGCCACAGGTCAAGGCGGTGGTGCTGAAATTACTTCGACTGAAGATCCACGTTATGCGGTCGTGCTTGATGTGTTAATGCGTACCATGAAACGCTTGGCGCAACTGATTGTGCGTGATGGTGAAGGTGCCACCAAATTTATTACAGTTGCGGTAGAAGGTGGTGCTAATATTCAGGAATGCTGTGATGTGGCTTATAGCATTGCACATTCGCCATTGGTTAAAACTGCGATTTTTGCTTCTGATCCAAACTGGGGGCGTATTCTGGCAGCGATTGGTTATGCTGGTGTGCCGAATTTAGACGTTGCAAAAATTCAGGTTTGGTTAGATGATGTACAAATCTGTAAAGATGGTGGTGCGGCAGCAGACTATACTGAAGCAGCTGGTGCAGGTGTGATGGCCCAAGCTGAAATGACGATTCGTGTTGATCTTGGACGTGGTACAGCGAAAGACACGGTCTATACCTGTGACCTGTCTTATGATTACGTCAAGATTAATGCAGATTATCGTTCATAATTCAGATCGTTTCTAAAGCCTCCGTTGTGGGGCTTTTTTTATATCTTATGATTTTTAATGACTGGTCAAAAATGGCATTTTGCCAATTGTGATTAGGGTGTAGGGTAAATGTCCGTGTCATAACGGATAATTAGGGTAGAGTAAGAGTTGTTATGAATAGTGCGACCAAATTAATAGCCAATGAAGCAAAGTCGATTGTGCAGGCGCATTTAGATCGTTTAGGCGTTCCTCAAGAACATCAAATGAGCCAGCAGGAAAAATTAGACAAATTTGCACAAATCAAGGCTGAGCTGGAAAAACAGGATGCCGTTTTGGTGGCGCATTATTATTGCGATCCTGAAGTGCAAGAACTGGCTGAGTTGACCGGTGGTTGTGTTTCGGATTCTCTGGAAATGGCACGTTTTGGTCGCGATCATCCAGCCTCTATGTTGGTGGTGGCAGGAGTGAAATTTATGGGTGAAACCTCAAAAATTTTATCTCCAGATAAAACCGTGCTGATGCCAACCCTGGAAGCAACCTGTTCACTGGATCTTGGTTGTCCGGTTGATGAATTTACAGCTTTCTGCGATGCGCACCCCGATCATACCGTGGTGGTTTATGCCAACACGTCAGCGGCCGTGAAAGCCCGAGCCGATTGGGTGGTCACTTCAAGCTGTGCAGTGGAAATTATCGAACATCTGGACAGTCTGGGCGAAAAAATCATCTGGGCACCGGATCAGCACTTGGGCCGATATATCCAAAGCAAAACCGGTGCAGAAATGTTGCTCTGGGATGGTGCCTGTATCGTGCATGAAGAATTCCGTTCACGCGGTATTGTCAATATGAAAGCACTCTATCCCGATGCTGCGGTGTTGGTACATCCGGAATCCCCCATGTCTGTAGTCGAGATTGCCGATGCAGTAGGCAGTACCTCGCAACTGATTAAAGCCGCACAGACTTTGCCACATCAGCGTTTAGTTGTGGCTACGGATCGTGGTATCTTCTATAAAATGCAGCAAGCAGTTCCCGATAAAATCCTGATTGAGGCACCAACTGCGGGGGAAGGGGCAACCTGTCGTTCTTGTGCGCATTGTCCGTGGATGGCAATGAATGAGCTGGATGGTATTTTGCATGTATTACAGCATAAGGATCAGGAAGTACATGTCGATCCTGTACTGGCTGAACGCGCAAAACTGCCTCTAGATCGCATGTTGAATTTTAGTGCCGGACTAAAACGTTAAAATTTGTATAAAAAATGTCTGAAGCGCTTGATAAATAAACGCTTGGCGCATTTTTTAGGTTTTTTTTTAAGATAGGTGTTGACGTCTCCGGGCGTCACGCCTAGAATGCACACCGTACCGAACGATGTTCGATACGAAAGCTGAGATGAATCGGAGCATAGCACAGCCTGGTAGTGCACCTGGTTTGGGACCAGGGGGTCGTAGGTTCGAATCCTACTGCTCCGACCAATTCTTCAAGGCAAATGATGTTTGCATCAGTAACGCGCTTGTAGCTCAGTTGGATAGAGCATCCGCCTTCTAAGCGGATGGTCACAGGTTCGAATCCTGTCAGGCGCGCCATTTGGTCGCTTGATGTTAAGAATCAAAATGATGGTGGATGTAGCTCAGTTGGTAGAGCCCTGGATTGTGATTCCAGTTGTCGCGGGTTCGAATCCCGTCATTCACCCCAACTTTTAAAGTTGAAATCGGAGCATAGCACAGCCTGGTAGTGCACCTGGTTTGGGACCAGGGGGTCGTAGGTTCGAATCCTACTGCTCCGACCATCTCCTTCAAGATGGTCGAGATAAAAGATACCGCGTTAAGCGGTTTTTTTATGCCTAAAATTTAATAAGTATAAAAAATACACAATATTATTTATAGTCGCCTTTTTGATAATTGTTTATGTAATCACTTGTATCTCTATATCAATTTATTTTTCACTCAATATAGCTTATGCAGGTGAGATGGGTTTTTTATTTTATGTCTTTTGCTGAAGAAGGATTATGATGCGTTTAAGGGTGGAGGAATATTGAGGCATTCTCATTTTCGTATTATTTTATTTTGGTGAAGTGTATGAGTTCCTCAGCATTTATATAAAAGGGAAATATAAATAATTTATCAGTCTTGATATCTATATTTTTCTTGCTAAAGAAAAGATAAATTAAAATATAAATCTGAAATCCACCAGAAATAGCTTTTATAAGTAAATAAACACTATAAACCTCCTTGGGGTGTATGTTTTATGATCAAAAAATAGAAAAACCTGCATTTTTTGTAGAATAAATAAACAGTCGTTGGTTTTTTGCTGAATTATTTAGAAATAGGGGTTGTGTTGGGTGTGAAATGCTGTAGAATGCACATCCATCGGCAGTAATGAAGATTAAAACTTCTGATAAAACAGTAACTTAGCACGAAGTGTTAAAATTGGGTTTTGTTGGGTAAGTTTAAATTAATTTGAATTACGGATTGACACTTTAGAAATTCAGTGTAATATAGCCGACCTAGCTTGCTGGTGACGAATCAGCAAGAAGATCATTAAGAGATTATGAAGAACAACTTGTGTGGA
>NZ_VPAV01000012.1:0-53004 GCF_013418995.1 Acinetobacter sp. YH12106 | reverse complement strand
CGCGTAACTTGTGTGCCTAGGTTGGCAATACGTTTTTCTGCTTAACTTACTTGGTGCGCTCAGAGAGATTCGAACTCCCGACCCCTTAGTTCGTAGCCAAGTGCTCTATCCAGCTGAGCTATGAGCGCGTAACTTGTGTGCCTAGGTTGGCAATACGTTTTTCTGCTTAACTTACTTGGTGCGCTCAGAGAGATTCGAACTCCCGACCCCTTAGTTCGTAGCCAAGTGCTCTATCCAGCTGAGCTATGAGCGCGCGACATAAGTAAGCGTGGCGGTGAGAGAGGGATTCGAACCCTCGATACAGTTACCCGTATGCGTCCTTAGCAGGGACGTGGTTTCAGCCACTCACCCATCTCACCGTAACGTGCGGCCATAATACAAATTTCGGCATGGCACTGCAAGCGCAGCATCGAAAAAAAGTGCATATTTTTGCTCGTTTAAATACTTTTTAAGCAATTCAGCGATTTTTCGTACATTTTCCTGCTCAAAAAACCGAATAAATTTCCAGTTATCTAAAATGAACAGAAAATTGAAAACTTAAATGGATTATTGCAATCATTTACGTGCAGTCTGCGCACACATGTTTTATGCTAAACCTATCTCCTAAGATAAATTTAAAGACATGATGAAAAACTGGGTCGATCCTGAAGCAAAAGCTGAAGCCGAACGTTATGACAACCCTATCCCAAGCCGTACGCTAATTTTAGAAACCATAGAAAAAAATAATGCCCAGTCTCATGCCGACCTGGTAGAACATTTCGAAATTGCAGATCAAAAAAGTATTGATGCTCTCAGCCATCGTTTAATTGCGATGGTGCGTGACGGGCAATTGATGAAAGATGGTTATAAATTCCAGATTGCCGTCGAGCAGCCTGAATCCGAAGCGACGGTTTATATCAATTCCCGCGGGATGGGAACTGCCAACATTTCTGGCCAGGACGATCTCTTACTGGCTGAGCGTGAACTACGGCTGGTCTTTAATGGCGACCGTGTCAAAGTACGTCAAACTTCAGTAGACCGTAAAGGTAAAGCCTGGGGTTATGTGACTGAAGTTGTGCAGCACCGCGTTAAGCAGATCATTGGTAAAGTTTCCCTATATGAAGGTGAATACTTTGTTCAACCTGCCAGCCCAAATGCGCATCAGCCGATTACTCTTGAAAAAGAACTGATTGAACATGCGCAAGTCAATCTGGGTGATTCGATTCGCGTGGCGATTGATACTTATCCGACCCGTGAAGAATTTGCGACCGGTCATATTGTCCAGTCCATGGCAGATAAAGCCGATACCGAAATCATCATTCCACAAACCATTTTAGAATATGGTTTGCCCTATGAATTCCCGGAAGAAGTGATTCAGGATGCAGAAAGCTTTAAAGAACCAACAGAGAAAGACCGTGAAGGTCGTGTGGATCTGCGTGATTTAGCTTTGGTCACTATTGATGGTGAAGATGCACGTGACTTTGATGATGCAGTATATGCTGAAAAACGTCCGGGCGGTGGCTATCGCGTGGTCGTAGCGATTGCCGATGTCAGTCATTATGTACGTACAGGCAAACCGCTGGACGATGAAGCTCAGGAACGCGGAACTTCTGTCTACTTCCCGCACTTTGTTTTACCAATGCTGCCTGAAGCCTTGTCGAATGGCTTGTGTTCTTTAAATCCGGCTGTTGATCGTCTCTGTATGGTCTGTGATTTAAAACTGTCACGTGCCGGTCGTGTTACCGGTTTTGAGTTCTATCCATCCGTGATGCACTCTAAAGCACGTTTGACTTATGATCAGGTTGCCCAATATCTGGAAGGCGACAGTCAGGCCATTACCGAAGATCGCGAAGTTCGCAAGTCGATCAACACCCTGTTCCAACTCTATCAGGTTCTGAAAGGCTTACGTGCAGAACGTCATGCCATGGAATTTGAAACCGTTGAAACGTATATGACTTTTGATGAGCTGGGCGGAATTAAAGAGATTTTACCGCGTAGCCGTAATGATGCGCATAAGCTGATTGAAGAATGTATGTTGCTGGCCAACGTGGCAGCCGCAGAATATGCATTGAAAAATGAAATTCCGATGTTGTACCGCGTACATGAGCCACCTGAGTTCTCGCGTATTCAAAAAGTCCGTGATTTCGTCAAGCTGCTTGGTTTGAAATTCCCGGAGCAACCGACCCAAGCAGATTATCAGGCGGTGATTGAAGCGACCAAAGACCGCATAGATGCACCAAGCATTCATGCGGTGTTATTACGCTCCATGATGCAGGCTTATTACGGCCCTAACAATGCGGGGCACTACGGTCTGGCTTATGAGGCGTACACACATTTCACTTCGCCAATTCGACGTTATCCAGATCTGTTATTGCATCGTGCCATTAAAGCGCATTTAAATAAAAAGCCATCTCCGCTTTCAGGTGGAGCTTTAGATGAAGCAGGAACACATTTCTCTGCCACTGAACGCCGTGCCGATGAAGCCTCTCGCTCGGTGACGACCTGGTTGAAATGTCATTATATGCAGCAGCATCTGGGCGAAGAATTTGTTGGCATCATTAGTGCGACAGCAGAGTTTGGCCTGTTTGTGACGCTAAAAGACCTGTATGTGGATGGTATGGTGCATGTCAGCCAGTTGGGCGATGACTTCTTTGTCTTTGATCAAGTCAGCCAGAATCTGGTCGGCCAGAATCGTGGTCAGGTCTTTGGTCTGGGCGATGAAGTCAAGATCAAGGTGGCTGGCGTCAATCTGGAAGAGCGCAAGATCGACTTTGAACTGGTACAGCAACTCAGTCATGCCGGCCGTGCGATCCGTGCCCGTGCGCCGCGCGTGAGCGAGAAAAAACCGGCAGTACGTCCAGCAGCAACAGAAGAGGTTTTTAGCAAGAATGAGCGCGAGTCTAAATCCAGCCTGAATGCCGATGGAGAACAGCCCATACGACGCAAAAAAGCCAAAGGAAAACCCAGCTCTTACAACAGCAAGTCTGTTAAAAAATCTGCAGCAAAGCCTGAAGCAAAGGCTAAAGATAAAGTAAAGAAAAAGACCAAGATCAAAAAGAAAAAGTCGAATGCAAAAGCCAAGACTGAATAATTTTTGACAGTATAAAAAGAGCGCTACGGCGCTCTTTTTTATTTATAATCAAAATATTAAAATAGGAAAAATTATAAGAATGAATACCATAACTATTTTTACTTTGATCATTTCTTTAATGGCTTTGCTTGTGACTTATGCCGTATTTAAATCTGATCAGCAACCACAAATTATAGTTTTTGCTCTTCCGCATTACGGTAAGCAATCTTTCATTCAACTACAGATAAAGAATATAGGAAAATCCATTGCCTATAATGTACAAATATCGAGTGATCAACCCATTCCTAAACGGGCCTTCGGAATTAAAAAATTAAATGCTTCAAAAGATTATTTTGATAGCGGTATTTTCAAACATGGAGTCAAAGTATTTCCACCCAATCAGAGCTATATATACGATTGGGGACAATACGGCGGCCTCAGAGAGGCTTTAGATAATAATCCTATCACCATGAAAGTCACGTATTGGTATCAGCACCCTTTAAACTTATGGAAAACTCAAATCACTGATATTTCCATCATCGATATAAATGAACTAGAAGCCTTACCCTGATCTGATGGTGGATTTATTGAACAGCTTCAAAATATTAATAAAGAATTGAAAATATTAAATACAAAGCTAGAGAAAAAACTTTAACTACCTTGATTTCCCCCACCAAAGGCCCTACATCTAGACTGAATATAGAAAATTAATTTGGCAGACCGACATGACTTTAGAAAAGGCAACTTTGCCTGTTCCACAATTTGATCAGATTACCCTGGCCGATCTCAAAGAAAAAATTGAAACAACCATTCAAGCCGGACAAAAGTTTTTAAATGAACTGACTGACACGCCAGACTCGGTTCAGGCCCAACTTGAGATTCTGGAACAGGTCGATACCCTCGAAAATAATATGAGTGAATCCTGGGGCGTGTTATCGCATCTGAATGCCGTGATGAACAATGCCGAAACCCGTGACGTCTATCAAGCCTTATTACCGGGTCTGAGCGAATACTATACACAACTAGGTCAACATACGGCGCTGTATCAAACTTATCAGCATGTTCATGATGCATCAATTTTTAATGAATTACCTGCAGCCCAGCAAAGTGCCATCAAACTGGCCTTACGTGACTTCAAACTGTCTGGTGTGGCCTTAGAAGGCGAAGCGAAGAAACGTTATGCGGAAATTTCTGCACGTCTCTCACAACTGTCTTCGGACTTCTCCAACCATGTGCTGGATGCAACTCAGGCTTATTTCAGACCATTAGCTGAAGATGAGTTAGCGGGTCTCTCTGAAAGTAATATTGAGCTGTTAAAACAATATGGCCAGCAACGCGAGCTGGATCAGCCGGTGGCTACGCTAGATTTCCCGTCTTATCTGGCAATCATGACCCATGCGGAACATCGTGAACTGCGTGAAGAGCTGTATAAAGCCTATACCACGCGCGCTTCAGATCAGTCCGAGCAGACTGAATTTGACAATACCGCCTTAATTGAAGAAATCCTCAGCTTACGTCAGGAAATGGCCAAGCTGCTCGGCTTCAACAATTATGCAGAATTATCCCTGGCCAGCAAAATGGCGCCAAGTGTAGAAGCAGTAGACGAATTCTTGCGTGATCTGGCAGAGCATGCCCGTGCGCCGGCAACCAAGGAAATTGCAGAACTAAAAGCCATTGCCGCTGAAGATGGTATTGATGAACTGAAACCTTGGGACAGCAGCTATTATTCAGAAAAGCTGAAAATGCAGCAGTTCAACCTGTCACAGGAAGCGCTGAAACCTTATTTCCCTGCACCAAAAATCCTACAGGGCCTGTTCAGTATTGTCAATCGCCTGTATGACATTCAGGTGATTGAACGTGAAGCGCCGGTTTGGCATCCAGAGGCGCGTTATTTCGAACTGGAAGATCAAGGTCAGGTGATTGGCGGTTTCTATTTTGACCTGTATGCACGCCAAGGCAAACGTGGTGGTGCCTGGATGAGCGGTTTCCGTTCGCGCATGCAGACCCGTGATGGCCTGCAAAAACCGATCTGCTATATGGTGGGTAACTTTACTCCACCTGTTGGCAACCGACCTGCACTGCTCACGCATGATGAAGTAATTACCCTGTTCCATGAATTTGGTCACGGCCTGCATCACATGCTGACTGAAGTGGACAATATCGCGGTGGCAGGTACGCATGGCGTGGCTTGGGATGCCGTGGAGCTGCCAAGCCAGTTTATGGAATTCTGGGCCTGGGATCAGGACAGTCTGAATCTGCTCAGTGAACATATTGAAACCAAGGAATCTTTGCCGGCCGACCTGCTCAAAGCCCTGCTCGATGCACGTTTCTTCCAATCCGGCATGCAAACCCTACGTCAGCTTGAATTTGCCTTGTTTGACTTGAGTATTCACCGTGCCAATCCGGCTTCAAATGCGGAACAGGTTCAGGCCACACTGAATGAAATTCGTGAAAAATATGCAGTTCTGCCCACCACCGACTATAACCGTTTTCAGCACAGCTTTAGTCATATCTTTGCCGGTGGTTATGCAGCGGGATATTATTCCTATAAATGGGCCGAAGTT
This sequence comes from Acinetobacter sp. YH12106, assembly GCF_013418995.1. NCBI lineage: Bacteria > Pseudomonadati > Pseudomonadota > Gammaproteobacteria > Moraxellales > Moraxellaceae > Acinetobacter > Acinetobacter sp. YH12106. The sequence goes on along the minus strand of NZ_VPAV01000012.1, from coordinate 47,391 downwards.
TTGGCCAGTGATGCCTTCGACCGTTTCGAAAATGAAGGGATTTTTAATACCACCACTGGAAAACAGTTTCGGGAAAATATCCTCGCAGTTGGCGGAAAAGATCAAGCACTTGACGCATTTATCAATTTCCGCGGACGCGAGCCCAAAATAGATGCATTGCTACGTCATCAAGGTTGGACGAACCGCTCTAAAAACGCTTAAACTAGCTTTTTAAGTTGATCACAAGGTGAGTATGATGACCATTAAACGTCGTTTCATTGCAGGCGCAAAATGTCCAAAATGTCAGGCGTTAGATCGCGTCGTCATGCTGACCTCTGGTGAAGATGAGTGGATTGAATGTATCGAGTGTGGTTATGAAGAAAATCGTCCCACACATGTTGACCAACCAGAAACACCAGCTGTTCCAGATGAAATTGGCGTGATTCAGTTTAAACCTCGTTCAGCAAAATAAAAAATCAAGGTTCAAGCTATGTCAGTAGAACAAAGAAATAACCCCAAACTTTTAATGGGGATTATGGGGGCTTTAGTTACTGTCGTTGTATTGGTGCTGCTCTATCAATGGTTGAATGCACCTTCGAAGGAGACACAACGCATGCAACAGGAGGAAATCGCAGCTGTTCCGGCAACCACATCTACAGCGACAACTGAAGAAGATACAGATGCAAGCAATGCGGCTGAGGCACTCGAGACCAAAGCATTAATCAGCGGCAGCCTGTTAAAAGCGCCAGTGCCGGAAAATGCTACTTTGGCCAACGAAGAGATGGCCAAATTAGCCGATATTCAAGTTCAGCTCAATGAGCAAAAAGCCACGCTAGATGCGCAGCACAGCGATGCTGACCAGCTCATTCAATTGAAAGAGGAACAGATCAAGCTACTCGAAGCACAAGTGGCTCAAGGCCAATAATCTTGATGCATTTCGGCTAGAAGATCTGTAGATCTTCTAGCCGAATTGTCTCCATGTCTACCACAGCTACCTCACTACTATTCAAAGCCATTCTGTTACTGACCTGCTCTGCTTTTTTATTTTCAGTGATGGGCGTATGTATCTGTTATGCCTCACAAACGGTTGATCATGCTACTGTGGTTTTCTTCCGTAATGTAGTCGGGCTGTTTATTTTCCTGCCTTTCATTTTCAACCAAGGTCGCGGATTTTTTAAAACTGAAAAACTGTGGATGCACACCTGGCGTGCGGTGGTCGGTCTGATTACCATATATGGCTTTTGTTGCAGTTCGAGCGCTGACCAAAACAGAATCTCCAGAAAAAATCGTATTTTATTTCTGTTTGATTGGCAGCCTGATTTCAGTGATTCCGATGTTTTGGGTGTGGCGGCCCTATACTCTGACAGAACTTCAGCTATCTGATTACTGCCGGCATTCTAACCAATTTCAGTCAGTTATTGATGTCAAATGCTTACAAACTGGCGTCGGCAGGACAAATTGGCCCGGTGAATTATGTGGCGATTTTCTTTGCCGGCATATGGGGTTTTCTGTTCTGGCAGGAGGTTCCTGATCTATATAGCCTGATCGGATTAGGGTTGATTTTCTGCGCGATTCTGCTGTGTAGCCCAATCCTGCAAAAGCGCCTGAATTCATCTAAAATCTGAGCCAAGAATTCAGATTAAATTAAAAAAGCACCCGTAGGTGCTTTTTTAGTGTATATCTTTTATGGATACCAACCGAACAGCTTAAAGACATAAGGCACATAGGCGATGATCAGCATTGCAGGCAGCAGCACAATCACCGGCAAAATCCAGCGTTCATAACGGTAGTAAAAAGACAGATGGCGTACTTCTGCATCCGCTTCAGCCACTTCGGCATTGCCAATGGATTGTCTGGCCAACAGATGGTTCAGTGCCACCGGTGGCGTCACATAGCCCAGTTCAAAGCCAATCAGGGTGATCATCCAGAAATGCACCGGATGAATGCCGTATTGATAAGCCACTGGAGCAACAGTCGCCGAGATCAGAATCACCGCACCAAACGGATCCATAATCATTCCGACAAAAATCATCAAGCCGACAATCAGGGAAATGACCAGAATAGTACTGCTGATATCGGTTGGAAACGCTTCCATAATTTCCATACGTTCCAGCAAGCCACCGACACTCACAGAAAGTGCCATCAGGATCACCAGCGCACCAATATGCCCCACGGTTTCACTGGTGGAGATATGCATTGACTTCCAGAAACCCACCTTGCGCAGGATTTCTGTAGCATTTGAACGCTTTACACCATGATCAACAGCCAATTCTTTATCTCGCTGCCCCGCATGCTCTGCTTCACGATATTCTACATTGGCCACGCTAGCAGCTGTCGCCAGTTCAGGGGTATTTCTCGAATGTAAGGTCGCATTCAAAGTCTCATCCCAATGACCGACCGGTGGCAACGGTGCCGGTTCATGACGTAATTTATCATATAAGACAATCATCAGCAGAATGACCGGCATCATCACAGGGGCGGTAAATTCATTCAGGTCTGTCGACAAAGCATATTTGTAGAATAGCCAGATCAGAATAAAAATCACGATATAAGGAATAATCGCAAGGAAGGCACGACCTGATTGAGGAGCTGCGATGGTTGGTGCGGCAATCCGGAATTTATTTTCTGCAAAGAATAAAGAAATTACCAGGAATAAAGTCGAGCTGAGCAGGAAGACATAAATTCCATAGTGATAGAGCAAATCAGTAGTTACTTCTTTATTCAGTGATGCTACCACGACGATCAGCAAGCATGGACGTAAGACCACACCCAGCGAACCGGACATTGCAGTGGCGGCCAGTGCAAACTGACGGCGTCCACCTGCATTCCAGACTTCCTTATAAATGATCGCACCTGCGGCAATCACGAAAATTCCTGATGCACCGGTATAGGCAGTCGGTAAGGCAGCGGCCAGCAGAATTAACCAGGTCAAGGTTTCAGGGGCCAGATTCCATGGACGCAGAATATTCAGGAACATATCTACCACACGGGTCTGTTTCAGCAACATACCGGCCCAGATAAACAAGGCCAGATTCAGGAAAATACTGGAAAACTCGACCAGTTGCCCCAGATAAATCCCCTGTCCCATTGGATAATCCATAAAGAAGGTGAAGTTTATTCCGGTAATAATGGCCATATAGGCATACAGTGGCACACTCAAAAAGGCCAGACCAAAACTGCCGCCCTCACGCGTTGGTTTTGGTTGTTTAACCACCTGATATAAACTGATCAAGGTTAAGCTGCTAAACAGAATCATCCACAGCCAGTAGATGTATTTCATCTCGCCCATCGGTACGCCCGAGTTCAGCACAGACTGGTATTGACTGTAGGATGAGAATGCCAGAAAAGCATTACCCAGCAGCATGGCGACCGAATAGACTTTAAAATCGATACCTGTACTTGGACTACGCAGACCAATATGATGGGTTTTTAGGGTGGCACTGATCGCAGCGAATACCACCATGATGACCAAGAGCAAGGCCCGGTTCTCAGTGCCAAACTTGAATATTCCAAAGAAAGACGTTTCAAAAGCCCGATAAGCCCGAATACTCGGTTGTGCTTCGACATGTTGAATGGCTTTATCGTAGAACAGATAAGATTCTTCACAAACCTGCTGTGCCTGTAATACCGCAGCCCGGACATCCGCTTGCGAGCGCACGCCGAAGAAATCAGCATATTCATCGGCTGCATTGGCTTTCATCTGCTGCTGAACACGCTGATCGACATTGATCTTGCGTTCACATTGTGGACGTGTCGGTTCAGCACGTAAAAATGAATATTGCATCCCGGTTGCCGGATCGCCATAGAGACGCTCCCCCATGCGCAGCAACTGGCCGTGAATCATTTCTCCAGTACCAATTATCAGTGTGAGCAAAAGCAAGACCAGCACGACGAAGGTCGAGATCCACTCTGTCCATATATAACGCAACAGACCTAATCCTGATCTGTTTTGATCATCATTTTGCATGTGTATTCCTATTTTTATTTTAGCGGCCTAATGCTTGGTCTAGGACGCCGATCTTCCCTTCTGCCCCGAAAATTCCTTTTCAAAGGTCAGGATCTTTATTCTATGTTTTGACTTTGCATGAAAATTGGCACAATAAAAATGACAATTTATATTTTCTTTTTGTATTTTCTGCCAAGTAAATGATTTATCTCTGCACTTTAATTATCCCGAAAATAATTGCTCACGATATAGATCAGCGCCAGAATCACGCCCCAAATCACACCAAGTAAATGTGCCTCAACCAAAACCGGACTGCCGATCAGCTGCGCCGTTCCGACATTGCCAATGGTGTTTTCCCAGACCAGTTTGGCAAAAATCAAAAACAACACCAGCGCCGCAAAACCGCGTTCCCGTTTATACAGCAAATGCACACACGCCACTGCCACGTAGGCGCCATGCAGTACGCCCGACAAGCCGGCATAGGCTTCAATATTGGGTAAGAAAAAATAAAAACTTAAACTGATCAGCGGCGGCAAGATCAGTAAAATGGCACAGAAATGCCAGACGGTGGCGCGTGGAAAAATGAAAGGCAAACAGAGAAAAGCGAGAATATTCAGAAAATAATGAATCCAGCCCACATGCACCCAATGCGCTGTCCAGAGTCGCCAAAATTCACCTAACAGGCTCTCTTGCCAGTAGATGAAATGATCCTGAAAAATTTGCAGACATGCACAGAGAGAGACAAAAGCCGCTAGAAAAATAATTTTTCGTCGAACATGTTGATCTAGCATCAGCTTATGCTTCTCCCTAACCATCTAGTTTAATTTCATCCTTAAAATTCTATGCAGGCTATCTGGGTTACAGGTCTGCACTGAACAGGTCATCGAGTTCCGAAGAGCTGTCTGATTCATCCCAGAAACGTTGCATGCCATCATCGGCGCTGCGCACACCAGTATTTTCTGTCCAGTAACGATCTGAAATTCCACCGACCATAATCGCTGCCATACTGTCGATCAGTTTGAATTGTGGATTTACCGGCTTTTCCTCGGTACGGGCCTGCGCAAAGGTTTTTAAAGCATCGCGGATTTTGGCATCGTCACCACTGGCCTGTGCTGCTACAGCATATAAAGCATGCGATAAACGTACACCTTTTTGCTCACCAATTTGTGTAGATTGTTTTAATGTTTGGTAAGGATCAGGTTTACCATCGCTTGCACCTGGTAATAAAGTCCAGATCACAGCACGCGTAGCATTCGGTGCTCCCCAGAATTTGGCATTATCCAGACAGGTCATACCACGTTCCACCACGGCAGCGATATCTTTGGGCACATGCACTGCGCCGCCGGAATTAATATCATTGGTCATGGCTTGTAAACCACTCAACATGCCCAGCAGATAAACCGTTTGCTCTATATCGCTGTTCATGCGCGGGCATTCTTCACCCAAGGGTTTTTGGTATTTTTTTTCATAACGGCTCTGGAACAGTTGATAACCGGTATATTGACGCTGTGCCGCTAGAGCCGCCCAGCGTTTCTGCTCGATTCGCGCATCCTGGGCTTCTGCCACCTGATTGGTTTTTGAAGCACGCAAATAGCGTAACTCGGCTTCCAGTGCTTTTTGCTCAGCACAAATACCAGCAGCTGAATACATCAACACGGCCACCCGCGTTGGATCTGCCCCCATTTCTTTGGTCGCCATAATGGCCGGCGTTAAAGAATTCCCTGAATTACATACCATTTCAGCATCATCCATGGCTAAAATTGGCGGGACAATATGGTTTTCGGTAAAACCCAGTGCGACATTGGCACCGGTTTTAATGACATGGGAACACCCCGTTAATACTGTTGTTGTTATTGCAATGGTCGCCATACCTTGGCATATTTTACGGACGCCTGACATTTTCCTGTCCTCTATAATTGTGATTATGTCCATCTTTCTGTTAAAGATATCAGAAGCATTTTGTGAATAAAAGAGTATTTACTCTAATCCGGACCAGACACTGTGCCATCAAACTGGCCGACTGCAATTGACTTGATCTGTTGAATTCCCAAATTTTGGGCAAAAAAAAGTAGCATTGCGACGGTTCAGCACATGCTACTTATTAACTGTACAAACAGAGAGCCGATAATAACTCTGCTTGATTAAGATGAAAATTTATCCTTCAGCACCATCGCGAATTGTCCAACCACCAAAGCTGAAACAATCACTACGATCAAAAACATTCACACTGGAGATTCTATTGAATTCTCCCGTATTTGCTGTTGGTGCGTTCAATGTACAGGCTAAAAATAAAACATAGGCGGGAAATTGTCATACAATTTATCTTACTGATAAGTCATTATTATTTTCTGTCTGACAATGAAAGCGTATTAATGATCTAAGTATCTGTTTTATTGAAACTTCAATCAAGTGATTAAAATAGCGTTGTCTGACAACTAGATAAGTTTGGTCAGAACTTTCAGGGATTTCCATTGTTTTAGCGGCAATTGGTCACACCAGATCAATAAAGGCTGAGCCTTGGCGTGCTGAAAATACACCACAATATAAGCTTGATGATCAATCACATGACTAACACATACCCGACAGGTGGGCCGAGATTTGGCCGTCAATGACCATTCACGTCCATCCAGATATTCAAACTGTTCAATCCGGGGCGTCTTGCGATAAAACAGCTGATAAATCACCAGTCCAATCGCAGCACACAGCAGCCAAATCGCAATCGGCAATAGCTGGTATAGGAGGTACATCAACAGTGCAAAAATAAAAAGCTGAAACGCCAGTGCACAATAACTGCGTTTCAGCTTGAAACAGCGATTATCCATGGACGTAAAATTTAAGCTTCTTGATCAAATCTTTTAATTCAGGACGCGGCGGCTCAGAGACTTCCATAAACCAGTCCAGCAGATCTGGATCTTCCTGATCGACCAACTCAGCAAACATCTGCTTTTCAAATGGATCAGCAGTTAAGTAGTAGTTTTTTACGTAGGGATCAAAATACACATCCAGCTCTTTTAGGCCACGACGCGCGCGATAAATCACTTTGCGCTCTTCTAAGGTGATGTCATCAGTCATCGAATTTCCCCAATTCGTTATAAACCGGAATAGTTTACCTGAAGCCATCGCTGAATTTCGAGGGATTTCATACAAATGACCAAAAGCATCAGCATATTTAAGTTATTTGAACATTCCGCTCATTGTTGCTGATCTATGCTTGACCTACTTTAAAGCAAACAGACCAGAATAAGGAATAACAAGATGCAATCTGCAGCCATTCGCCCGCTTGCCCCGATGCTACCCCGCCAGCTTTTTACTACCGAACATGAAGCATTTCGTGAAACCGTACGCAAGTTTTATGAAAAGGAAGTTATTCCGCATAGCGAGCGCTATGAAAAGCAACAGCATGTGGATCGAGAGCTCTGGACTAAAGCGGGTGAACTGGGACTACTCTGCGCCACCATGCCGGAGCAATATGGCGGCTCTGGGGTAGACCGGCTGTATAGCATGATTCTGATTGAAGAACAGGCCTATGCCGGTGATTCAGCCACAGGTTTTTCCCTACATTCAGATATTGTCGCCAATTACCTGCTGAACTTTGGCAATGATGCTCAAAAACAGCAGTGGTTACCCAAAATGGCGTCTGGAGAAGTCGTCACCGCGATTGCCATGACCGAACCGGGAACCGGCTCTGACCTGCAAGCAGTACGTACCTCTGCTGTATTGGATGGCGATGACTATGTGATTAATGGTTCCAAGATATTTATTACCAATGGCTATCTCTGTGATATGGCGATTGTGGTTTGTAAAACCGGCAATAATGATAAAGGTTCAGCCAATCTGTCACTGATTATGGTAGAAGCCGATCGAGCCGGATTTAGCAAAGCTAAACCGCTGAATAAAATCGGCATGAAAGGCCAGGATACTTGCGAGCTGTTTTTTGACAATGTTCGGGTACCCAAAGAAAACCTGCTCGGTCTGGAAGGCATGGGCTTTATGATGCTAATGAAAGAACTAGCCTGGGAGCGCCTGATTGTGGCGATTATCTGTCAGGCAGGCGCTGAAGCCGCTTTCGCGCATACGGTGAAATATACCAAGGAACGTCAGGCCTTTGGCAAGAGTATTAGCCATTTTCAGAATACCCGCTTTAAACTGGCAGAAATGCGTACCGAAATCGAGTTTTGTCGCGCTTATCTGGATCGCTGCATGGAGCTGCAACTCAAGCAAGAACTAGGCATCGATGCCGCTGCTGCGGCCAAATACAAGATTTCAGAAATGTGTAGCAAGGTGGTAGATGAATGCCTGCAATTGCATGGTGGTTATGGCTATATGCTGGAATATCCAATTGCCCGGGCCTATATCGACAACCGCGCCAACCGGATTTATGCTGGTACCAACGAAATCATGAAAGAACTGATTGCACGTTCACTGTAAACTGGACGCATAAAAAAGGAGTCACTCAGGACTCCTTTTTCTTTAGTTCGATATCCGACTTTAAGAGACCAGACGCGGTTTATGTTTGAGAGCCTTGCTGTTTTTTTTAAATTTCAGCACCCTATCTTCAAACGAAGCTTGTTTGAGTTCCTTACGATCTGCCAGATAATTGTTGCTGACTTTCCACGGTGCATGTTTACCTTGTTTTGGCATCACATCTGCGGCACGGGCAATATAGCCCGAACTGAGACTACCCATCACAGTATCCTCTAGCAATTCAGTCTGATCACCCTGAGCGATGACTTCAGCATAGCCCTGCTGATCCATATAGTTCAGCAAACGGCAAATGTACTCAGCGGCAATATCCACTTTTAAAGTCCAAGAGGCATTGATATAACCAATAATTAGCGCCATATTCGGCACATCACTAACCATGATGCCTCTATACAGCATATGTTGTGAGGTATCGACAGGTTGACCATCAATCGTCGCCTGAATTCCACCAAGAATCTGGATATTTAAGCCTGTGGCTGAAACGATAATATCTGCCTCCAGATGTTGACCCGATTTCAGCTGAATGCCGGTTTCAGTCAAGCTTTCGATCTGATCGGTTACAACTGATGCCTGCCCTTCACGTAAAATTTTAAACAGATCACCATCCGGCACCACGCATAGGCGCTGATCCCACGGCTCATAATTCGGGGTAAAGTGTTTCATATCCACTTTACCTTTGAGCTGAAACTGCACGGATTTAAGTAACAGCGTTTTTAACAGTTTTGGCTGTTTTTGTGCCAAGGCATAAATTCCGCGCTGCATCCCAATATTCCGGGCACGGGTAATTTTATAGGCCACATCTTCTGGTAGATACTGCCGCATCTTTGCATAAATCATATCAATAGAGGGCACTGAAGCGATATAGGTCGGAGAACGCTGTAACATGGTCACATGCCCGGCGCCGCCTTTGACCATCGCTGGAACTAAAGTAATCGCGGTGGCACCACTACCAATGATCACCACTTTTTTGCCCTGATAATCTAAATTTTCCGGCCAATGCTGCGGATGAATGAATTGACCTTTAAAAGCCTCCTGATTTGGAAACTCGGGCTGAAAACCTTGGTCATAGTTGTAATAACCGGTACAACTCAGTACGAAATTCGCAATCCAGATCTGCTTCTTGCCGTGTTCATCCTCAATCTCTACTGACCATTTGCAGGCCATAGAATCATAGTTGGCGGTTAACACACGGTGTTGATAATGAATTTTCGATTCCAGATTAAATTCATCTACTACTTCGGCCAGATAACCCTTAATCGAAGCGCCATCGGCAAGTACACTGGCTTTTTTCCAAGGTTTAAAATTAAAACCAAAGGTCGACATATCCGAATCAGAACGAATTCCCGGATATTTAAATAAATCCCAGGTTCCGCCAATGCTGGCACGTCGCTCAATAATTTCAAATGAGCGCTGCGGACAATGTTTAGAAAGATGCGCTGCCAGACCAATTCCCGAGATCCCCGCACCCACAATTAAAATATCGATTTGCTTTTCCATATTGTTCTTTTACCTAAGCGATACTATCTGTTTTTATTAAATCACAAAATTGACAATACACAATGTCAAGTTTGATAAAAAGCCATTATTTTTTTATCTTTTCAGGCCAGATTAGTTCTGCATGATGCAAATACCTGAAAATAAATTTCAGACATTAAAAAAGGCCGGTTTATTCAACCGACCTTTTCGAACAACTTGCGTTATTCTTCACGAAATTAGTTAACTTCGCGATCTACTAGCTCAACGTAAGCCATCGGTGCAGCATCACCTGCACGGAAGCCCGCTTTAAGAACACGTAGATAACCGCCGTTACGCTCTTTGTAACGAGGGCCAAGAACGGTAAATAATTTACCAACAGTTGCTGCTGAACGAGTACGAGCAAACGCCAAACGACGGTTTGCTACTGTATCGTTTTTAGCTAAAGTGATTAAAGGCTCAGCTACACGACGTAACTCTTTCGCTTTAGGCACAGTTGTTTTGATCAACTCGTGCTCGAACAAAGAGTTAGCCATGTTTTGGAACATCGCTTTACGATGGCTGCTTGTACGGCCTAATTTCACACCACTATTACGATGACGCATGGTGATAGTCCTACTTAATTAACGGCTACGATAGGCGAAACGATCGTCCATACGGAGACTAGCCGGTGGCCAGTTCTCTAAACGCATGCCGAGTTGTAAGCCTTTAGAAGCCAGAACATCTTTGATCTCAGTAAGCGATTTTTTACCCAAGTTAGGAGTTTTAAGCAACTCAACTTCAGTACGCTGTACAAGATCACCAATGTAGTAAATGTTTTCTGCTTTCAAACAGTTAGCAGAACGAACAGTTAGCTCTAGATCATCTACTGGGCGAAGCAAGATTGGGTCAACTTCTTCACGCGGCTCTTGAGCCACAGGTGCTTGATCTTTCTGAAGGTCAACAAAGATTGCAATTTGTTGTTGCAAGATTGTTGCCGCTTTGCGGATTGCTTCTTCAGGATCTACAGTACCATTGGTTTCAAGATCAATGACCAATTTGTCAAGGTCAGTACGTTGTTCTACACGAGCGTTTTCCACTGTATAAGACACACGTTTGATTGGGCTATAAGAAGCATCTAACTGCAAGCGACCCACTGGGCGAGTTTCGCCTTCTGGGAAGCGTGAATCAGAAGTCTCGTAGCCACGACCTTGAGCAACTTTCAGACGCATTTTCAATGAGCCTGAGGCACTTAACGTGCCGATCAAATGTTCAGGGTTAACCACTTCAACATTATGAGGTAAACGAAGGTCAGCCGCAGTTACGTCGCCTGCACCTTGTTTCTCTAATGTTAAGTATGCTTCATTTTGATCGAACAGCTTAATCGACAATCCTTTTAGGTTCAGCAAGAGCTCGACGATGTCCTGCTGCAAGCCTTCCAAAGTACTGTACTCGTGCTCGACCCCTTCAATCTCAACTTCTACCACAGCTGCGCCAGGTAGAGAAGAAAGAAGGATGCGACGTAAAGCATTACCCAGAGTATGACCAAAGCCACGCTCTAAAGGTTCTAGAATAACTTTTGCCGAGGTCCCGCTTGCCGCTTCGACCTTGATCGCTTGCGGAGTTAGAAACTCATTTGCAGTACGCGTCATATTGCTTCCTCAAGGATTATTTAGAATACAATTCTACAATCAAGCTTTCGTTGATTTCAGCAGGTAAATCAGAACGATCCGGTGCAGCTTTGAACGTACCTTCTAATTTAGAATGGTCGATTTCCATCCAAGAAGGCATGCCACGTTGAGTTGCTAATTCAATTGCGTTTTTGATACGTAATTGTTGTTTAGCGCCTTCGTGAACTGCGATCACATCACCCGCTTTAACTTGGATAGACGCAATGTTAACACGACGGCCATTCAAAGTGATGCTGCGGTGAGATACTAACTGACGAGCTTCTGCGCGAGTAGAACCGAAACCCATACGATAAACAACGTTATCAAGACGGCTTTCAAGTAGCTTCAACAAGTTTTCACCAGTTGCGCCTTTAACACGAGCAGCTTCTTTGTAGTAGTTACTAAATTGACGCTCTAAAACACCGTACATACGACGTACTTTTTGTTTTTCACGTAATTGTAGTGAGTACTCAGACTGTTTACCGCCACGAGCTCCACCATGTTGGCCAGGAGCTTTAGCGTGTTTTTTAGTTTTTACATCAAACGGTTTAACGCCTGATTTAAGTTGCAGGTCTGTCCCTTCGCGGCGAGAGAGTTTGCATTTTGGACCAATATAACGAGCCATGAATGTTTCTCCTTACACGCGACGTTTTTTAGGTGGACGGCAACCGTTGTGCGGGATTGGCGTCACATCGGTAATGCTGTTAATTTTATAACCCACTGCACCTAAAGCACGAACCGCAGATTCACGACCAGGACCAGGACCTTTTACAAGGACGTCCAAGTTTTTCAAACCGTAGTCTAAAGCAGCTTTACCAGCAACTTCAGCAGCTACCTGAGCAGCGAACGGAGTTGATTTACGTGATCCACGGAAGCCTTGTCCACCTGAAGTGGCCCAAGCCAGTGCATTACCTTGACGATCGGTAATAGTCACAATGGTGTTATTAAAAGAAGCGTGAATGTGTGCGACACCTTCAGAGACGGTACGAGTGACCTTCTTGCGTGCGCGAGTATCTTTAGCCATCTTTTAGCTTCCAGAAATCTTATTTCTTAATAGGTTTGCGCGGACCTTTACGGGTACGAGCGTTAGTTTTGGTGCGTTGACCGCGGACAGGCAAGCTGCGACGATGACGAAGACCGCGATAGCAGCCTAAATCCATTAAACGTTTAATGTTCATGGAAATTTCGCGACGTAAATCACCTTCGGTCGGAACCTTAGCAACTTCTGCACGAATCGCATCAAGCTGAGCGTCATCTAATTCACGGATCTTAGTCGTTGGAGCAATACCCGCAGCAGCTAAAATAGCTTTTGAAGTATGGCGACCAATACCAAAGATATACGTTAGAGAGATAACAGCGTGCTTGTTATCCGGAATGTTTACACCGGCAATACGAGCCATTCAATTTTCTCCAAAAAGGCAGTAGATAATCAACCGCCCCACAAAAATCTTGAGGGGCGGATAATAACCCAATTCGCCTACAGAAATCAACAGGTCTTAATCAGATTAACCTTGACGCTGCTTATGACGAGGTTCTGCGCTACAAATTACGCGGATAACCCCATTACGACGGATAACTTTACAGCTACCACAAATTTTCTTAACAGAAGCTTGTACTTTCATGATGAAACCTCTAAGTGCGCTTATCCCTTAGGATGAGCTGTCGTTTTTCTCATTAACGTTTGATTATCATACTGGTGCGAGGTGAGGTGTGACTGCAGCTGAGCCATAAAGTCCATCACTACTACCACAACAATCAGCAAAGAAGTACCACCCAAATAGAATGGAATACCAAATGAACTTTGCAACACCATCGGCATCAAACAAATGACGGTGATGTAAATCGCGCCAATAAATGTCAAACGACTGAGAATATGATCTAAGTAACGAGCAGTTTGCTCACCTGGACGTATACCAGGCACATAAGCTCCGCTGCGTTTCAAGTTCTCTGACACTTCTTTAGGACTAAATACCAGTGCTGTATAGAAGTAACAGAAAAAGATAATTAACGCACCAAAGAGCACCAAATACAACGGCTGACCAGGCGACAATACCAATGCTACATCTTGCAGGCTACGCTGAATAAATCCGGCATTCGGATCTGCACTACCCACCCACTGGCCTAAGCTCGCAGGGAACAACAGCAATGAGCTGGCAAAAATTGCCGGAATCACACCCGCCATATTAATTTTCAATGGCAAATGTGTCTGCTGTGCAGTAAATACACGACGACCTTGTTGTTTTTGAGCATAGTTGACCGGAATACGACGCTGCGCTTTCTCGATAAACACGATGGCTGCCAAAACACCCAGAGACAACAGACCAAAAATTACCAAGCCAATCAGGCTGGTCTGGCCATTATCTACAGATGACAAAGATTGCATAATTAAATTAGGCAATCCGGCAACAATACCAGCGAAGATGATCATGGAAATACCATTCCCCACCCCACGTTCGGTAATCTGCTCACCCAACCACATCAAGAACATGGTTCCCGCAACCAATGAGGTTACTGCAGGAATATAAAAAGCCAAACCAGTATTCAGGGTAATCCCCTGACTGATCAAGCCTGCACACATCCCGATCGCTTGTACAAGCGCCAGAAATAATGTGCCTTGTCGTGTGTATTGATTTATTTTACGTTTGCCTTGCTCGCCTTCTTTTTTCAAAGCTTCCAGCGAAGGAACCACTGTCGACATCAGCTGCACGATAATCGATGCAGAAATGTAGGGCATGATCCCAAGAGCAAGAATAGACATTCGTTCTAATGCACCACCGGAAAACATGTTAAACAAACCAAGGATAGTACCTTGGTTTGCATTAAACAGGTTTTCTAGGGCCGCATTATTGATGCCCGGTACTGGAATATGCGCTCCTAGCCGAAACACCAACAACGCACCAATGAGAAACATCATTCGACGAATAATTTCACGGTATTTCACATGAAATGGTTGGCCTTTCATCATGTTGACATGACCTGAAGAACTAGGAGTCATAGACACTGGGGATTACTCCTCGACTTTGCCGCCAGCAGCTTCAACAGCAGCTTTAGCGCCTTTAGTCAATGCAACACCTTGAACAGTGAATGCACGAGTAATTTCACCAGAAAGTACGATACGAGCACGGATCATGTCTTTACGTACAACGTTCGCCGCTTTTAAAGTTTCTAGAGACACGATGTCGCCTTCAACTTTAGCAAGCTCAGATAAACGTACTTCAGCAGTTTTCAAAGCCAATTGGCTAGTGAAGCCGAATTTAGGCAAACGACGATAAAGTGCTGTTTGACCGCCTTCGAAACCTGGACGAGTACCACCGCTCTTACGTGAGTTTTGACCCTTGACACCACGGCCACCGGTCTTACCAACGCCAGAACCGATACCACGGCCTACACGAAGGTTGTCACGTTTAGCACCTTCTGCAGGTGCAATTGTATTTAAACGCAGAGTCATGGCTTATTCCTCTACACTAACCATATAGTAGACTTGGTTGATCATACCACGGTTAGAAGGCGTATCTTGCACTTCTACAGTATGACCAATACGACGCAGACCTAAACCTTGCAGGCTCAGCTTATGATTTTTCAAGCGGTGCGATGCAGATTTAGTCTGGGTAACTTTAATCGTTTTCATGATTGATTACCCTTGAATTTGTTCTACTGAAAGACCACGTTTCGCAGCAACCTTCTCAGGAGTAGTCATATCACGCAAACCGTTGAAAGTTGCGTTAACTACGTTAGCAGCGTTAGTAGAACCACGGCATTTAGTCAAAACGTTACGTACACCTACAGCTTCTAAAACTGCACGCATAGCGCCACCAGCAATTACGCCTGTACCTTCAGAGGCAGGCTGCATGAATACGCGACTAGCGCCATGACGTGCATGAATTGGGTGCTGTAACGTACCATCAACAAGGTCAACAGTAATCATGTTGCGACGAGCAGCTTCAAGTGCTTTAGAGATAGCAGCTGGAACTTCACGTGCTTTACCACGACCAAAACCTACGCGACCATTACCATCACCCACAACAGTTAATGCTGTGAAAGAGAAGATACGACCACCCTTAACAACTTTGGCTACACGATCAACGGCAACCAGCTTTTCAACAAGACCTTCGTTTTGTTCAACTTTAGCCATGATTAGAACTCCAAGCCGTTTTCACGAGCAGCATCAGCCAAGGCTTTGATACGACCATGATATTTAAAACCAGAACGGTCAAATGCAACTTTAGTAACACCAGCTGCTTTAGCGCGTTCTGCGATTAAAGCACCTACTTTTTGAGCTGCTTCAACGTTACCAGTTGTACCTGCACGTAGAGTAGCGTCTAAAGTAGAAGCTTGCGCTAATACTTTGCCACCATCTGCAGAGATAACTTGAGCATAGATGTGACGCGGAGTGCGGTTTACACACAAACGAGTCGCACCCAATGCACGGATGTGCAAGCGTGTGCTTTTCGCACGACGCAAACGGGATTGTTTCTTTTCGTTCATAAGAACCTCGCGCCTTATTTCTTCTTAGCTTCTTTACGAAGTACAACTTCGTCAGAATAACGAACACCTTTGCCTTTATACGGCTCTGGTGGACGGTAACCACGGATATCTGCAGCAACCTGACCTAAAGCTGCTTTGTCAGCAGATTTAAGTACGATTTCAGTTGCAGTTGGAGTTTCAGCAGTTACACCTGCAGGAAGTGCATAATCGATCGGGTGAGAGAAACCAAGGTTAAGATGAACAACATCACCTTTAACCGCAGCTTTATAACCAACACCGATAAGCTGTAACTTACGTTCGAAACCTTCGCTAACACCTTTTACAAGGTTGTTAAGCACAGCGCGAGCAGTACCAGCTTGCATCCAAGCGTCTTTCGACTCTTGTACTGGAGCAATAGCCAGAGTACCGTCTTCCTGTTTAAGCTCGACCAGCGCATGCAGGTTGAAAGACAATGTACCTTTAGTGCCTTTCACTTCGACCTGCCGGCCGTTCTGAGTAACTGTTACACCATTCGGTACAGTTACTGGGGCTTTAGCCACACGAGACATGAGGAATCACCTATTAAGAAACAAAAGCAATAACTTCACCACCAACGCCTGCAGCACGTGCAGCGCGATCAGTCATGATGCCTTTGCTTGTAGAAACAATTGCAATACCTAAACCTTGCTTAACGCTTGGAAGTGCATCTTTACCGCGATACTGACGTAGACCTGGACGGCTTACGCGTTTCACAGTGTCAATCACTGGCTTGCCTTCAAAATATTTTAACGTAATTGTTAAAGTTGGTTTGCCTTCAGCTTCCGCAACTTCTACGTTAGAAATGTAACCTTCTTGTTGAAGTAAGTTAGCAATTGCAACTTTCAACTTAGAATTAGGCATAGAAACAGTTTGTTTCTTCGCCATTTGTGCGTTACGAACACGTGTTAGCATGTCGGCAACGGTATCTTGCATACTCATTTATAGTGCTCCTTACCAGCTTGCCTTAACAACGCCAGGTACATCACCTTGCATTACTGTTTCACGTAATTTGTTACGGCTTAAGCCGAACTTACGGAAATAGCCATGCGGACGACCAGTTAAACCACAACGGTTACGTAGACGTACTGGAGATGCATTACGTGGTAATGCTTGCAATTTCATCATCGCTTCGAAACGTTCTTCGTCTGATGCATTTACGTTTGCAATAACAGCTTTTAATTCAGCACGTTTTGCAGCGTATTTAGCAACAGTAGCTTCGCGTTTCAATTCGCGATTAATCATACCTTTCTTAGCCATATCGACCTCTTATTTGAACGGGAAGCCGAATGCACGCATAAGCGCACGGCCTTCGTCATCGGTGCGAGCAGTCGTAGTAATGGTAATGTCCATACCACGAATACGATCAATCTTGTCAAAATCGATTTCAGGGAACATGATCTGTTCCTTAAGACCCATTGAGTAGTTACCACGACCGTCGAATGATTTCGCAGAGAAACCACGGAAGTCACGGATACGAGGGATCGCAATCGAGATCAAACGGTCTAAGAATTCGTACATACGTTCGCCGCGTAAAGTAACTTTACAACCGATCGGCCAACCATCACGGATTTTAAAACCAGCGATTGATTTACGAGCTAACGTAAGTACTGGTTTTTGACCAGCGATAGCTTGCATATCTGAAAGAGCACCATCAAGGAGTTTTTTGTCAGCAGCAGCTGCGCCAACACCCATGTTGATCGTGATTTTAGTGATGCGAGGAATTTCCATCACATTTTTAACGCCTAAAGTCTCTAATAACTGAGCTTTAAGTTCGTCATTGTAACGTGTTTTAAGTCTGGCCATGGCCTATATCAACCTATTACTTCGCTACCGCCACTGATTCACCATTTGATTTGAATACGCGAGTTTTCACGCCATCAATCACTTGGTAACCAACACGGTCAGCCTTTTGGGTTGTAGCATTAAAAACTGCCACGTTTGAAATATGAAGCGAAGCTTCCTGAGTTACAACGCTACCTTCAGCGCCTGTAGCACGGTTCGGCTTTTGGTGCTTCTTCACCAAGTTAAGGCCTTCAACCTTAACACGGTCATTAGAAACAGACAGAACAGTACCCTGTTTGCCTTTTTCTTTACCTGCGATCACAATTACTTGATCGCCTTTTTTAATCTTAGCCATGATCGCCTCTTATAGAACTTCAGGAGCCAATGAAATAATTTTCATGAACTGTTCAGTACGAAGTTCACGAGTCACTGGTCCGAAAATACGAGTTGCAATCGGCGCTTTGTTGGTGTTCAAAATAACAGCAGCGTTATCGTCGAAACGAATCACTGAACCGTCTGCACGACGGATACCGAATTTTGTACGAACCACAACTGCATTCATCACGTCACCTTTTTTAACACGTGCGCGTGGAATTGCTTCTTTTACAGTAACTTTAATAATGTCGCCAACAGAAGCATAACGACGATGCGAGCCACCAAGTACTTTAATACATTGTACGCGGCGTGCACCACTGTTGTCTGCTACGTCGAGCATAGTTTCGGTCTGAATCATTGCCCTACTCCAAAACCGAGCAACACCGGTCGAAATTTCGAAAGGCTCAAAGAGTACTCGAAATTGACCGATGATGCAACAAGAACGTTAATTACTCAGCAGCTGCTTCAACAACTTCAACTAGAGTCCAAGACTTAGTTTTAGAAATTGGGCGGCTTTCTTTAATGGTTACAACATCACCAGCTTTCGCTGTGTTGTTCTCATCATGAGCATGTAATTTTGTTGAACGGCGGATTAATTTGCCATACAACGGGTGTTGAACTTGGCGTTCAATAAGAACAACGATAGATTTATCCATCTTGTCGCTTACAACTTTGCCAGTTAACGTGCGGACTGTTTTATCACTCATTGTCCGTTCCCCTGTTTTTCGGTAAGGAGGGTCTTAATACGAGCAATCGTCTGACGAGTAAGTGCAACTTCATGCGATTTACCCAATTGACCAGTTGCTTTCGCCATACGAAGACGGAATTGGTTAAGCTGTTGCTCATCAAGCAAAGCTGTCAACTCTTCTACCGACTTTTCACGTAGATCTTTAGTTTTCATTACATTACCGTCCGAGTCACGATAGCGGTTTTAAACGGAAGCTTAGCTGCTGCAAGCGTAAACGCTTCGCGAGCCAATTCTTCGTTAACACCATCAATTTCGTACAAGACTTTACCTGGTTTGATTTGGCAAACCCAATATTCCACAGAACCTTTACCTTTACCCATACGCACTTCAAGCGGCTTAGAAGTAATCGGTTTGTCCGGGAATACACGGATAAAGATCTTACCACCACGCTTAATACGACGGCTAATTGTACGACGCGCTGCTTCAATTTGACGCGCAGTCATTTGACCACGTTCAACTGATTTAAGTGCAATAGTACCGAAAGATACTGTGCTACCGCGGTGTGCTAGACCAGTGTTACGGCCTTTCTGCACTTTACGGAATTTAGTACGCTTAGGTTGCAACATGGATTATTCTCCTTTTTCAGCAGAACGATCATTGCGACGACCACGACGCTCTTGACCTTCACCACGACCACGACCGCGTTTAGCTGGACGTTCTTCTGCTGGAGCTGGGTTCATGACTTGTTTCATGCCGCCCAAGATCTCACCACGGAAGATCCAAACTTTAACACCAATCGTACCGTAAGTAGTCTCAGCACGCATAGTCGCATAGTCGATATCTGCACGAAGCGTATGTAGAGGTACACGACCTTCACGATACCACTCAGTACGAGCAATCTCAGCACCACCTAAACGGCCTGAAACTTCTACTTTGATACCTTTAGCACCAGCACGCATTGTGTTTTGTACCGCACGCTTCATAGCACGACGGAACATTACACGTTTTTCCAATTGAGAAGCGATTGCTTCAGCAACTAGACGCGCGTCTAAGTCTGGACGATCAATTTCATTGATACTTACTTGCGCAGGAACACCCATGATAGATGTTAATTCGCGTTGTAGTTTCTCAATATCTTCGCCTTTTTTACCGATTACGATACCAGGACGCGCAGTGCTAATAGTTACTTTAGCAGCGCCTGTAGGACGTTCGATAAGAATGTTGCTGATCATCGCGTTTTTAAGTTTTTTGATTAAAAACTCACGAACTTGAAGATCTTTAAGCAAGTATTCAGCGTATTGTTTCGGATTCGCATACCAGTTAGCGTTATGACGTTTCACAACACCTAGGCGGATACCGATTGGATGAACCTTCTGACCCATATCAAACCCCTACCTTAACGGTGATGTGACAAGTACGCTTAGTAATACGATCTGCACGGCCTTTAGCACGTGGCATAATACGTTTCAGGCTCATGCCTTCATCAACGTAGATCGTAGAAACTTTAAGGTCGTCTACATCTAAACTGTTATTGTGTTCAGCGTTTGCAATTGCAGATTCCAACGCTTTCTTAACTAGAACTGCAGCTTTTTTGTTGCTGAAGTTAAGGATGTTAAGCGCGTGCGCAACAGATTTGCCGCGGATAAGATCTGCAACCAAACGAGCTTTTTGTGCCGAGATAGCGGCACCGCGTAATTTAGCAGTTACTTCCATCATAGCACCCATTAACGTTTAGATTTCTTGTCAACACCGTGACCGCGATAGGTACGAGTTGGTGCAAATTCACCAAGCTTGTGACCAACCATGTGTTCAGAAACGATCACAGGAACGTGGTTACGGCCATTGTGTACAGAAATTGTTAAACCAACAAAATCCGGTAGGATCATCGAACGACGCGACCAAGTTTTGATCGGCTTACGGTTATTAGCCGCGATAGCCGCTTCAACCTTAGCGAACAAGTGCGCATCGACGAATGGGCCTTTTTTCAGAGAACGAGGCATTGTCAGATTCCTTTACTTGTTACTTAACGCGACGGTCGCGAATGATCATCTTAGTCGTACGCTTATTGGTACGTGTCTTGTACCCTTTAGCTTTTTGACCCCATGGGCTTACAGGTTGAATACCTTTGTTACGCCCTTCACCACCACCGTGCGGATGGTCAACCGGGTTCATTGCCATACCACGAACGGTAGGACGAACACCACGCCAGCGCGATGCACCAGCTTTACCAAGCGAACGAAGGTTGCTTTCCGAGTTAGATACTTCACCTAACACAGCGCGACATTCAACGTGAATTTTACGCATCTCGCCTGAACGTAGACGAACGATAGCGTAAGAACCGTCACGACCCAACAGCTGAACTGAAGTACCAGCTGAACGAGCAATCTGCGCGCCTTTACCGATTTTAAGTTCGATGTTGTGAAGAGTAGAACCGATTGGCATGTTGCGAAGCGGCAAGCAGTTACCTGGACGAATTGGAGCATCGTTACCAGACTGTACTTTATCGCCAGCGCGAAGGCCTTTAGGAGCGATGATATAACGACGTTCACCATCAGCATACAATACAAGTGCAATGTGTGCAGTACGGTTAGGATCGTATTCGATACGCTCTACAGTTGCAGGAATACCATCTTTGTTACGTTTAAAGTCAACTAGACGGTAGTGCTGCTTATGACCGCCACCAACGTGACGAGTCGTGATGTGACCGTTGTTGTTACGGCCGCCAGTACGTTTTTTAGCTTCAACCAACGGAGAGTACGGTGCGCCTTTGTGAAGGTGATCATGAACCACTTTCTCTACAAAGCGACGTCCTGGAGACGTTGGCTTACATTTTTGAATAGGCATAATTCTCGTCCTTATTCCGCTGTGCTTTCAGCGGTATCGCCCAAGTCAGCCATTTCAACATCTTGGCCAGCTTTCAGGGTGACGTATGCTTTTTTAACATCAGAACGACGTCCTAATGTTTTACCAAAGCGTTTAGACTTACCTTTAGTGATAGTCGTGTTAACTTTAACAACTTCTACACCAAAGAGTTGTTCCACTGCTTTTTTGATTTCAAGCTTGTTTGCATTGATAGCAACTTTAAACACTTGAACACCAGCAGTTTCACCTAAAACTTGTGCTTTTTCTGAGAATACAGGTCCTTGCAGGACTTGATAGATACGTTCGTTGTTCATCCGAGTTCTACCTCAATTTTCTTAGCAGCAGCTACAGACATAACAACTTTGTCGAACGCAATCAAGCTAACCGGATCGATTGCAGCAGCATCAACCACATCTACGTGTGGAATATTGCGTGCAGCAAGATACAAGTTCTCATCAACAGCATCGGTAACGATCAATGCACGAGTTGCATTCAAGTCGTTAAGCTTTGCAAGCAATTCTTTAGTTTTTGGAGCTGCAACAGCAAACTCATCAACTAAAATTAGGCGATCTTGACGAACAAGTTCAGCCATGATGCATTGCATAGCACCGCGGTACATTTTACGGTTTACTTTTTGAGACCAGTCTTGTGGACGAGCAGCAAAAGTTTTACCACCGCCAACCCAGATTGGGCTACGAATAGAACCAGCACGAGCACGGCCAGTACCTTTTTGACGGAATGGCTTGCGGCCACCGCCAGAAACGTCTGCACGTGATTTCTGAGCTTTTGAACCTTGACGGCCACCAGCTAAATAAGCTGTAACCACTTGGTGAACAAGAGCTTCATTAAATTCACGACCGAACGCAACTTCTGATAATTCAACAGCAGAGCCGGAAACAGTATTTAAATTCACGTTATTTCCCCTCAGGCCTTGATCGTAGGACGAACGATTACGTCGCCACCAGTAGCACCAGGAACCGCGCCTTTAACAACAAGAACTGAACGTTCTGTGTCGATAGCAACGATCTCAAGACCCTGTGTAGTTACGCGTTCAGCACCTAAATGGCCAGCCATTTTTTTGCCTTTGAATACGCGACCAGGAGTCTGGTTTTGACCAGTAGAACCTAAAACACGGTGAGAAAGCGAGTTACCGTGAGTTGCATCTTGCGTACGGAAGTTCCAACGCTTAACACCACCTTGGAAACCTTTACCTTTAGATTGACCAGTTACGTCAACAACTTGACCAACCTGGAACAATTCAACGGTAAGCGTACCACCAACTTCACGACCTTCAAGATCAGCTTCTGTAGCGCGAAATTCTTGAACTAGACGACCAGCTGCAACACCTGCTTTCGCGAAGTGGCCTTTCTGAGCGTTAGTTACGCGAGATTCGCGACGTTCACCAGTAGTGATTTGAATCGCTTGATAACCATCAGTTTCAAGCGTTTTGATTTGAGTGATGCGGTTAGGATCAACCTCAATCACTGTAACAGGCACAGAAACACCAGCATCTGTAAAGATACGTGTCATACCGCACTTGCGACCGACTAAACCAATAGCCATGTGCATAAACCTCTAAAAAAGCGGCCTAATTAACTTAGAGTGTTAATTAACCCGAAAGCCTTAACCCAATGCGATCTGAACATCAACACCAGCTGCAAGATCTAACTTCATCAATGCATCTACAGTTTTGTCTGTAGGTTGAACGATGTCGATCAAACGCTTGTAAGTACGAATTTCGTACTGGTCACGCGCGTCTTTGTTTACGTGTGGTGATGTTAAAACGTTAAAACGTTCAATGCGTGTTGGCATTGGAATTGGACCACACACCTGTGCGCCAGTACGTTTTGCGGTTTCTACGATTTCTTGAGCAGATTGATCAATCAGGCGATGATCAAAAGACTTAAGACGGATACGAATTCTCTGGTTAGACATACCAGTAAACTCCAAGCCAAATATATAAAGAATCACTCCTGACGCATCTCACCCCACTTTAATACGGGTAAGTGTCAAGAGCAGTGAAATATCACTAAGGTCGTGATCGATGCCACGACTGTAACGATAGTTAACTACTTTATTCGCAGTTAACCCCCTTCCTATCGAAGGGTCGCTTATTATAGCCATTGTTTAATGCATAAGCAAATCCCTTTTATGGTTTTATCCAAGTTTTCAATTTACCCCCTAAAACAAGAGTTTATTTTCTGAATGCGGGGCAGTTTTCGCCAAGACATATTCTATAGCTCGATTTAATATCTGATTTCCTTCAACAAACTTATTTTTATGGGTCTTTTTTAATTCAGAGAGATCCTGAACATATTTTCCTGAAAATTGTGCAAGCTGCTCCTCATCTTCCAAAAATAAAGACAGGATTTCTGGAGTACTCTCTGGATGAAACTGAAAACCGAGCACATTTTTACCCAACTGGTACATCTGATTACGACAGGCTTGGTTTTCTGCCAGATGCACTGCCCCTTTGGGTATTTCAAAGCTTTCACTATGCCATTGCAGAATATTGAACTGTTCGGGTAAGCTAAAACATTCTTGCGGTAGATTGGCTACCTTGTGTACCGTGGCCCAGCCCAATTCCTGCTCAGGATTACGACTGACGCCCGCCCCCAATGCATTGGCAATCAATTGTCCACCCAGGCATAAACCGATTGCCGGTTTGCCATGTGACAGATAACGACGCAACCAGCGTTTCTCTATCTTTAACCAGGGGAAATTCGCCTCATCATTGACACTCATGGTTCCGCCAATGATGATCAGTAAATCGACGTCCTCAACCCTTGGCAAAGCCTCAATCTCTAAAGGACGATCCAACGGTAAAGCAAAAAACTCAGTCGCACTAATGTACGCCTGATACTGCTTTAAAAACTCATGACAACTACCATAGCCTTCACCAGCAATATGCTGAAAATAATGCACTTTTAAATGCGACTTCATGCTCCTCAACCTATTTTTTAGCTAGATAGTTTTAGGTTTTGCAAAAATGAAGCCAACTTTTTTCAAGGACCAATTTTTTTAACAATTCACAACCGAACTGGCAGTGAGTCACAGATTCTCTTAAGCTAAGGTAATATTTGATTACATTTAAGGGCATTCACGTGAAAAAAAACGCTCAAACCACCCTGATTCATGCACCACGAAAAGCCCCTCAATCCATTTCTACGGTTCAACCTCCCCTGTTTCGTGCATCGACCATTATTTTTGAGAATACTGATGCGCTATTTAATCGCCACTGGACCGATGCTTATGACTATAGCTACGGCACCCACGGCACACCCACGACATTCACCTTAGGCGATAACATCGCGCAAATTGAAGGGGGTGAATACTGCCTACTTGCGCCGAGCGGTTTATCCGCCATTAACCTGGTGAATTCTTGTTTCTTGAGCCAAGGTGATGAAGTCTGGGTTGCCGATAACATCTATGGCCCAAACATGGAACATCTGCGCAATCTGGAAACGCGTTATGGCATTGCGGTCAAAGTGTATAACCCGCTTGAGGTCGAAACCTTTACACCAAGTGAAAAAGCAAAACTGCTTTGGCTGGAAGCGGCCGGTTCAGTCACACTGGAGTTTCCAGATCTGGTCGGTTTAATCAAAAAAGCCCAGGCACATCATATTTTGACGGCGCTGGATAATACCTGGGGCGCAGGTCTGGCTTTTAATGCTTTTGATTTTGGCGAAGAGCATTTAAGTGTCGATATCACGGTTCATGCCCTGACCAAATATCCAAGCGGTGGTGGCGACATCTTGATGGGCTCAGTTGTTACACGAGATAAAACCCTGCATCACAAACTGTTCCGTACCCATGCCATTCAGGGCATTAGTGTTTCTGGTGATGATGTGGCGCAGGTACAACGCAGTCTGGCTTCGATGCAACTGCGTTATCAGCATCAGTCCGAAAGCGCACTGACTTTAATGAAGTGGCTCAAACAGCAAACTGAGCTTGTTCAAGTTTTACATCCAGCCGATCCAGATTGCGCTGGACATCAATACTGGAAAGATATTTGCTCCGAGGGTCATAGTGCAGGACTTGTGAGTGTTATTTTTGATGCCAAGTTTAGTTTCGAAGATATTCGTCATTTCTGCGATGCTTTAACCTTATTTAAACTTGGATTTAGCTGGGGTGGCCCTGTCAGCCTGGTCATGCTCTATAACTTAAAAGACATGCGTGTACTGAAACATTCACATTTAAAAGATGGCTTTCTGGTTCGTTTCTGTATCGGCCTGGAACATCCGCAAGATTTGATTCAAGATATCCAGTACGCCCTAGAACACATGAAAAAGCCTAAAAATAAATGATAAACAATAGGAAAAGTTATGTGAGCACCACTTGGTATTGCTAAAAAACCACAAATACCATGCAAGACATTGTCTTACGTTCACAGCTTGCCAGTCGGCATGGTCTGCTTGTCGGTTTAACTGAAACTAAAAAAACAGTCACTCTTATTTATGAACAGAGTGTCGATCGGAATAGTGCTTTTGAAATGCTGCAAAAACCCAAGTGGCTGAACCTCAAAAAAATGCCAAACAAGCAGAATTTGCAAAACAGCAAGCCAAGGAACAGTGACCTCTAACCGGTGAGTAACAAAAGGAATTAGAACACGCGACTTAGGCAACCTAAAAAGTTCATAAAAGATACTGATCGATTTATCAAACTGCGCACGCAGGCTCGGAGATGATACCGGGGAGAATTGTCCGCGAGTTTCATGACTGCTTTTTCAGTGAAAATAGCACGATTTATTCCTATCAAGATTTTTAAAATTATGGGATATTCAGATATCCCATAATTTTTTATGGCTTTATTAAAAGATCTATTTACAAGGCATACTTTAAGATGTATTTTAAATACATCTTATAAATAAACAGCCATGAGAGATCAAACATGACTCCGCAGCAAATTGACCTTGTAAAAGCAACAGTGCCTGTACTCCGCGAAAATGGTGTGGCACTCACGGGCTATTTTTATAACCGCATGTTAGGCAACAACCCTGCCCTTAAAGAAACGTTTAATATGGGTCACCAACGCAGTGGTGCACAGGCGCAAGCTCTTGCCGGCGCTGTATTGGCCTATGCCGAAAATATTGAAGACCCATCTGTACTTTTACCTGTGGTTGAGCTGATCGCGCATAAACACGTGAGCTTAAACATTCAAGCGCCAGACTATAATATTGTGGGTGAAAACCTGCTGCATTCTATTAGTGAAGTATTAAGCATCCCGATGGAAGATCCATTAATTGATGCTTGGGCTACAGCTTATGGTCAATTGGCTGACTTGTTCATCAGCACTGAAAAAACGATCTATGAGCAGCATCAGCAAACCAAAGGTAGCTGGTTAGGCTGGCGCAATTTCAAAATTGCCCGAAAAGTAGTAGAAAGTGACGAGATTACTTCAATCTATCTACAACCGGTAGATGGTGGCGATTTACCGAAATATGAAGCGGGGCAATATATTTCAGTTCGTGTATTCGTAGAAGAACTCGGCTTAAAACAGCCGCGTCAATATACGCTTTCAACCAGCCCTCAAGCAGACTATTTGCGTATTTCAGTTAAACGTGAACCGGGCAATGGCGCAGATCAAGTTGCAGGTTGGGTGTCTAACACTCTACATGGTTTGCCGGAAGGTTCAGAAATTGAAGTATCTGCACCAACAGGTAACTTCTACCTGATCGATCCAGCTAAACGTAATGTGTTTATCAGTGGTGGTGTTGGCCTGACACCAATGATCGCGATGCTGAACCAGCTGGTGACTCTGGATATGCCACAACCTGTGACCTTTATCCATGCTTGCCGTAGCAAACAGGTTCATGCGATGCACCAGCATATTCATAACCTGAAAGCAAAATATCCGCGCTTAAGCACCCTTACTGCTTATGAATTTCCACATCAAGCTGACAAACTGGGTGAGGATTATGATGTAGCAGGTCGTCTGGATCTGAGTACAGTTGATGCAGCGCTGTTACCAGTCAATGCCGATTACTACCTTTGCGGCCCAATGCCATTTATGGCAGAACAGCAAAAAGCACTCGTTGCCCGCGGTATTCCTGCTGAAAATATTCATAGTGAAGCATTTGGTACAGGTGGGGTTCACCACTAAGCCCTCGCTTCAAGCTGAATAGGTGGGGCTAGTCTGGTTATGCTAGACTAGCCCTTATCTATTTAATTCTTAAAGATATTAGTGCGATCATGCAATTAAACAAATTTACCGACTATGCTTTGCGTATTTTAATGTACATCTCCCAGCCGCGAGATACGCCGTATACGATTGCGGAAATTGCGCAAGATTTGTATGTGTCACAAAATCATTTAATGAAGATTGTGCATTTCATGTCGAAACAAGACTGGATTATTGCCACACGCGGTAAAGGCGGCGGCATCCGCTTAAATCCTACTACACTAAATCTAAAACTCGGTGAGATCGTGCGTAGCTTGCAGGGTGAAAATCATGTGATTGTCGAATGTAATACCCCACCCTGCGTACTGCGTAGCAATTGTGGCTTAAAAGGTATTCTCGACCATGCGCTGGAACAGTTTTACCAAAGCCTGAACCAATATACGCTAGCCAATGTGCTCACCCCATCTAACCAATCTCATTTTAGTACTGTTTCTCCAATCGGTTTAATTAACCTGATGGATTAAGTTGCAATAGCATTGCAAAGCAAAGTTCGCTTGCCTGTGCGACTTCCTTTATAATGTTTCTTTGTAGATCATTTATTGAAGTTGAGTTATGCACCACAGCAGAGGAAAATCCAAAAACAGTAAGACAGCCCATGCACCCAAGCAAAAGATCAGCTACGAGAAAAAAGTTGATTCTGCTATTACTGAATATTCTGTGCGCTCACTCAACTGGCTACGCAAAGCCGAATTTTTAATGAGTGCACCAAAACTCAGTCTTTGTGTAGAAGATACAGGCTATGAAATTGCTTTTGCCGGTCGCTCCAATGCCGGTAAATCCAGTGCGATTAATGCCCTGACCAACCAGAAACAGTTGGCACGTGCATCAAAAAGACCCGGCCGCACCCAGATGATTAACTTTTTTAGCTTGGGTAATCCAGATCAGCGTCTGGTCGATTTACCAGGCTATGGCTATGCTGCCGTACCAGAGGCGATGAAAATTGTTTGGCAAAAAGAACTGGAAAATTATCTGATTCATCGCAAAAGCTTACAGGGCTTGGTGCTGTTGATGGATATTCGTCATCCGCTACAACACTTTGATGTGATGATGCTGGAATGGGCTTATTCACGTCATTTGTTTGTGCATGTTCTTTTAACCAAATCAGATAAGCTGAATCGTGGCCCTGCCTCTAAAGCGCTTCAGGAAGTCAAAGCTGCATTGAAAAAAATGAAACTGGACTTCTCGATTCAATTGTTCTCCTCCATGAACAAAGAGGGACTTGAAGAACTGGCCAGCGTCATGGGCGGCCGTCTGAATTTCACTTTAGATCAATCAACTCAATTTGATTTGGACAGTATTCCGGAAGTATCGGCTCATGATCTAAATCAATTCGATGAACCAGTTGAACTCGACTCTGGGGCTGATGCAACTGCTATTGGTGAGGTTTCACCGCATGACTTAAATGAAGCTGAAGAACCGCTTGAATTACTTGAGCAGGATCAGTCAGAACTTAAAGCAGCAGATGAGCTAAACCAGAATAAACGCTCAGCTGAATAATCAAATGACAAAATATTTGATTGATTGATTTAAATTAAAAACCTCCGTTATGCCGCATAACGGAGGTTTTTTTCTAAGGTGATTTTCACTATATCAAGCTGGTCAAGTGATAGCAGCGCCGGATTGATCAGATTTACCTGTTTTTACATGAAGACTGCATTGTTTACTTAGTGATTAAATCCTGATTCATATTAGAATAAATCTTGATCAGCCTTAGATCAGGAACCCATTATGAAACCATCTATCTCTGTGATTACGCTGGCTGTTCAGGACATAGAGCAATCATTGCAATTTTATTGTGAGGGTTTAGGCTTTAAAAGCGACGGAATTATGGGGCAGGAATTTGAATATGGTGCGGTGGCGTTTATTCAACTGCAATCCGGTCTTAAGCTTGCCTTATGGCCGCAGCGCAGCCTTCAGCAAGATACCGGTCTTGAATTGAGCCCGATCTGCCCAACCCAAATGGCGCTGGGACATAATGTCTATAGTCCATTAGAGGTTGACCAGATCATGGTACTGGCTGAACGTGCGGGCGCTAAAATTATCAAAGCTGCACACACCACCTTTTATGGCGGATATGCTGGTTATTTTCAGGATCCCAATGGTCATCTCTGGGAAATTGTCTGGAATCCGGACTTAGATAAAGATTAAACCGGCGCTTCAGGTTCACGGGTATGCCGGTCTACCACCACACTGATCATCATATCGCCCTGCACATTCACCACGGTACGTACCGTATCCAGTAAACGGTCGATCGGCAATAAAATCGCAATCGCCTCGGCAGGCAATCCCACAGATTGCAACACCATAATCATGGTGACCATGCCAGCGCTTGGAATCCCAGGTGCGCCTAAGGATGCAATCATTGCCGTGGCACAGACCACCAGCTGTTGCCCCAGACTCAGATCCAGCCCCATTAAATTGGCAATAAACAAGGCGGCGGCTGCTTCATAGAGTGCTGTGCCATCCATATTCAGCTGTGTTCCCAGTGGAATCACAAAACCTGCCGTATGCGGACGTACGCCCAGATTTTCCTGCGCACATTTCATTGACAGTGGCATGGTGGCCGAACTGGAACTGGTGGCAAATGCGGTAATTAAAGCAGCGCGTGTGCCTTTAAAGAACGTGATCGGATCCATCTTGCCAAAAATCCACAGCAATAAAGGCAATACCACGATGCCATGGAAAATGGTGGTTCCGGTGACCACGGCCGCAAATTCAGCCAGACGACTGAGTACCGAAATATCCTCAGTCGCGATCAGCTTGGCCAATAAAGCAAAAATACCGAAAGGTGCCAGTTTCATCACCCAGCCAATCATCAACATCATGATTTCAAAAAACTGGTGACTCAACTTGCGCACGGTACGGAATTTATCTCCACCTGCGACCAGTGCCACACCGACAAACAAGGCAAAGACCACCACTGCCAGGACATTGCCATCTGAAAATGCCTTAAACGGATTGATCAGGGTATTTTGGATAAAATTGGTAAAGAAAGAAGATGGCGTTAAGGTGTCCGGAGTCTGATGCTGCGCCATGGCATCCTGGAACATCAGTACATCGACACCCTTGCCGACATCAAACAGATGTGCACAGGCCAGACCTAAAATGAGTGCCAAAGTCGTTGTGGTCACACAGCACATCAGGGTGATTTTCCAGGTGCGATTCAGTTGTCCGCCTGCCTGTAGATTAGATACCCCGACCACAATCGACGTAAAAATTAGCGGAACCAACAGCATTTTTAATAAGCCGATAAAAACACTGCTGACGATGCCGATGCCGTATAAACTGACATCAAAAAATGAGGTCTGCGGAAATATTGTGAGTAAAAATCCAAACAGCACCCCCAATACGGCGGCAATTAAAATTTGCGTATTTAAGCTCATCTTTTCATGCATTTTAATATAGATCTTAAGCGGCACTATGCCATGCCGATTCTACAGAATCGAGTAATATTTTATAAACGCGTGCCTAGAACAAGATCTCAAATAATGATTGTTCTGCGGATTAAAAACAAAAAAACCGAATCTGGGATTCGGCTTTTTGAGCAAAAAATATAAAAATTATTGGGTTTCGATTTCACGTAAGCGGATCAGCCCTTCCTGCGTGGTACTACAGACCAGTTCGCCATTCTGCCACATCCGTCCAAAATTCAGACCGCGTGAGCTGGCGCTCTGGGTGGCATCCATGTCATATAGCATCCATTCATCGGCACGAAATGGCTTATGGAAGTACATGGCATGGTCAATACTGGCACATTGCAGGCTTGGCGAAATATAACTCAGACCATGTGGACGCAGTGCCGTGGTCATCAAGGTAAAGTCTGAATAGAAAGCGGCAATCGCCTGATGCAAAGAAATCTGATCCACTTCTACAGCAATTCGGTCATGCGTGCGGATATAGTGCGCATAAGACGGCGCTTCCGGCTGAGGCTGAAAGGGGTTTTGCGGATTGATCGGGCGGATCTCGACATGACGATCACGGGTGAAGGACGCACGGACATTTTCCGGAATAAACTCAATCATTTGTTTGATCAGTTCTGCTTCATTTTTCAGGCTTTCTGCTGGCGGATATTCCGGCTCTGAAATCTGGTAATTGAGACCTTCTTCCTGATGTGCAAAAGACACCATACACATAAAAATAGTGCGACCATGCTGAATCGCACGTACTTGACGGCTGACAAAGCTCTTGCCGTCACGGATACGATCCACTTCATAAATAATCGGTGCATTGACATCTCCACCAAACAGAAAATAGGCATGTAACGAGTGTGCCGGACGGTCTGTGGTATAAGACGCAGCGCGGAGTGCCTGCCCTAAAACCTGCCCACCAAACACGCGCTTGCCCACCAGATTACGGCTGATTCCCCGAAAAATGTTTTCTTCTAACTTTTCCAAGCTGAGCAGCTCGACCAGTTCCTGTGTTAAGGCATTCATAAGCAACCTACGTAATATTGGAGATATCCCAAAAATGGAAAAACAGATCTAAATAATTAATCTGGAATATTCTGCCACAAAATCAGACCGAAACTCTAAAGATTGCATGACTGTTCTGTCATACTGATGTCATAAGTGACTAGGAAAAGCATCTGCTTTCACGCTAAAATTAGAGCACTTCTGTTGAAGTTGTTAAAAAAAGATATATGGTTTCGCTTTGGAAACCCGCAAAAATAAATCCCCTCAGAAGTCCTGTGGTTTTGGTCAGTAAAATTAGGAGCAGCTATGTCCAAGAATGGCTTTGGTCAAATGTATCGCAAGCTTTCAAGTAAGCTACTTGATCTTGTGGTTACCCCTCATGTTCTTGGGGAAGTACCAAGTGAAGTGACAGCACCTGAACCTGATCAGACCGCGGCAGAATCGCGAAAGCTGGTCTGTTACGTTTTACAGAACCATTCGCGTAGTAATGCGTTGGTCGTCGATGCAGAAACCCGCCGTTTAAAGTTGCCAGCTGCGCTCGATCCAATGCAACTGGGCAATAGTAAGGAAAAAGCTTCGCTGCTGTTTTTACAGCATCATGATGAAAATAACCTGCTCAGCTCACCGCCGCATGCGTTTCCGCCGCGCCTGTTACGCCTGATTGAAATCCTGGAACAACATCCTGAGCTGGATATCGAACTGGTACCAGTCACGGTGCTTTGGGGACGTGAACCTGAAAAAGAAGATTCCTGGTTCAAACTGCTATTTACCGATACCTGGTCTACGCCAAGCCGGGTCAAGCAACTGGTCAATATCGGCCTGCATGGTCGTCAGTCTTATTTAGAGTTTCATGAGCCACAGTCGTTACGTGCCATGATTGACTATGCCAAAGAAACGCATCCAAATTCAGCGCCGGCGACTTATATTGTCAGCACTTTAAATGACTATCTGGATGGTCAGCGCGAAGTGATTCTCGGGCCGGATCTGTCTGACCGTCGCAATGTCATGCATGGCCTGATCAAATCCCCAGATGTACAGGCAGCTATTCGCAATGACAGCATTCGTAGTAAAATTTCGATGCTGGAATCCGAACGTCGTGCCATTGGCTATCTGAACGAAATCGTTTCCGATTATTCTCACTCGACTGTACGTTTTGCCGACAAAGCCCTGACCCGCTTATGGACGCAACTGTATGACGGCGTAGAAGTGCATAACTTCAGTACCGTGCGGGAACTGGCCAAGGATTACGAGATTGTCTATACCCCATGTCACCGTAGCCACATCGACTATTTATTATTGTCTTATGTGATCTATCGTCGTGGCTTGATGGTGCCGTATATCGCTGCGGGCGATAACCTGAACATGCCTTTTGTGGGTCAGATTTTACGTGGTGGCGGTGCCTTCTTTATCCGCCGTACTTTCCGTGGCAATGCGCTCTATACCACAGTCTTTAAAGAATATTTATATAGCGTTCTATCACGCAATACCCCACTGGAATACTTTATCGAAGGTGGTCGTTCACGTACTGGTCGTTTGCTACCACCTAAAACTGGGATGCTGGCGATGACCGTGCATGGTCATTTACGCGGCAAAGCCAAACCAATTGTCTTTGTACCGACCTATATCGGTTATGAACGCCTGATGGAAGGCGGCACTTATGTCGGTGAGATGAGCGGCAAGCCGAAAGAAGCCGAATCTATTTTTGGTATTGTCAAAACCCTGCGCAAAATTGAACGCATTTTCGGTAAAGTGCATCTGAATTTTGGTGAGCCGGTATTTCTGGATGACATCCTGAAACAGCATGGCGCAGAAAATATTAAAATTGAAAAGAACGATGATCCAATTCCACAAGCAGTTTCTGATGCAGTAAACAGCTCTGCGCAAGCGATTCTGGAAAATATCAACCGTGCAGTGGTGATCAATCCGGTATCGCTATTATCGTTGATCCTGTTGGCGACACCGAAACATACGCTGGATGAAGAAATCTGTATCAAGCAGCTTGATACTTATCGTACCCTGCTGGCGGCATTACCTTATGATGAGCGGATGGAAGTTACCCCGCTTTCAGGCAAAGAAATTATTGCCTATGCAATGAAGCTGAAACTGATCAAGCGGGTAAAACATGTGCTGGGCGATATCATTGCCATTGAAGATAATCAGGCAGTTTTGCTGACTTATTTCCGTAACAATATCGTGCATTCCTTTGTGCTTCCGTCATTGATTGCAGCACTGGCTGAACACAATGGAACGATTCGCCGTGATGATGTCGTCAACATCAGCAGCACCCTGTACCCATTCCTAAAAGCAGAGCTGTTTTTAAAATGGCGTGAAGATGAGATTCAGGATCAAGTCAATGCGCATATTGATAACTTGATTTCTGCCAAACTGATCACGCAAGATGGTGAAAATCTGCTTGCTCCGGCACCCAATACTGAAGTCCATCATCAGCTCGAAGTTCTGGCTGCACCAGTGACTCAAAGTCTGGAACGTTATTACATGACTTTGGCACTGATTACCCAACGTGGTTCAGGCAATATTTCGACCCGTCAGGTTGAAGAATTGAGCTATCTGGTTGGTCAGCGTTTATCAGTTCTATACGAATTCAATTCGCCTGAATTCTTCGACAAAGCCCTGTTTCAGAGCTTTATTAAAGTCTTAACCCAAAAAGGTTATCTGTGTACCAATGACGACAATGCCATTGTTTTTGATGAGCAGCTGACCAACGTAGCGCAATATGCAGATCTGGTACTGGATGAAGTGAAATTACAGATGCTGCATCACATCACCGCCTTTACCGATGAAGAACTCAAAGAAGCACTTGATGCAGTTGCGGCTGAACAAGCCAAGAAACGTGCCAAGCGCAAAAAGAAGTAAAGCTTTTATTCTCTCTCCTTTCAGGAGATGGGAAGCACTGCTTCATAAGGGGGATGAGAGGGAATTTAAAATCCTTCCCCTTCTCCCCAGCTCTCTCCTACAAGGAACGGGAATTTAATCCTCCCTTTTTAAAGGGAGGTTAGGAGGGATTACTTTTCCTCATTAGTTCCAAATAATCCTCAAAACAATCTGTACGCTTTAATTCAAATCCTGTTTTTTGCATCCGAGTGGCATAGAGCTTTTTACCGGTGACCTGCTCGCTCTCGAGCTTAAGTACAGGCAGCCCCATCTGCTGCTGAAACCATTGCAAGACTTCATGTAAAAGCTGTGGCTGGTTATTGCTCACAATATAAGAAGACTCAGGATGTTCCACGTGAATCATCTGTGACAAGAAATGTGATAAATCTTCGATATGAATCCGGTTTGACCAGTGCAGATTTGGATAGCTGGTCATAGATACTGCCATTTTTTGTAAGCGCTCTACCGATGTTCCATAAATTCCACTTGGGCGAATGATTGTACATTGCTCAGGATAAGCCGCTAAATAGGCCTGCTCCATCCGATACAGGATTTTTCCTTGCACATCGTTGGGCTGTAGAGGCGTTTCATCATTGATATTTTCTCCAGCATTTTGCCCATAGACCCGTGTCGATGACACCACCACAATCCGCTGCACTGGATGCTGTTTCAAGGCAGTCACAATCGGCTGAACTGAATCCAGATAGGTGTACTGATAGCCTTCAACCGTACTTTGTTTTGGACTAAGCAATACATAGACCCAATCAATCGGTGTGACTGTCGTTAAATTCAGTTTATGCACATCTTGAATCAGATGAGTTGCAAAGGAATCTGTTTTGGGACTTGAGCTAATTGTGCTAATTTGATGACCTTGCTCAAATAGTTGTTTAGCAACACGCCGGGATGTTTTACCATAACCGATAAATAGAATATGCATTGAGCACCGAATCACGAATCTGGTTGAGGGGACATGGCTGCAGTCCATCAGTTACAAGGCGTTGGCAATGCCGCCGCTGCATTACTTGAAAAATTAAATATCTTCAATACTGATGATTTGCTTTTTCATCTACCACGTGACTATGAAGACCGTAGCACGATCATTCCCATGAATCAATTGAGCGTGGGGCGTAGCTATTTGCTCGAAGGTATCGTCAAAGGTGTGGATTTCCCGCCGGGTAAACGCAAGTCCATGGCTGTATTACTGGATGATGATTACGGTAAAGTCACTTTGCGTTTTTATCATATTTATAAAGGCATCACCGATCGCTGCAAGCTCGGTCACCGTTTAAGAATTTTTGGTGAAGTCCGGGTCGGTGCGCGCGGTCTGGAAATGTATCATCCCGAGCTGCAAGTCATTACTGAAGATACCCCGCTACCGCAAACCCAACTTACCGCGATTTACCCGGCCACTGAAGGTCTGACCCAGCCAAAAATACGCGATTATATTCAGCAGGCTTTGGCTCAGTATAGCGATCATCTGCCTGAACTGCTGCCAGCAAAATTTAGCAATGGTTATGCGTTAAAACAGGCACTGGAATATATCCATCATCCGCCAGTCAATGCCAATATGTTACAACTGGCACAAGGCTCGCATCCCGCACAGCAACGCCTGATCTTTGAAGAACTGGTGGCGCATCAGATCAGTTTATTGACCCGGCGTGCCTTTATTCAGCAGGTTGAAGCCCCTTCATTTGCACCGAGTAAAACCTATGCCAAACAGCTTCTGGCCAGTCTGGCTTTTGAAATGACCGGTGCGCAAAAACGTGTATCCAAAGAAATCGCACAAGATTTAAAAGCCAATAAACCAATGTTACGTCTGGTGCAAGGCGATGTCGGTGCCGGCAAAACATTGGTGGCCGGTGTCGCAGCCTGTCATGCCCTGGAAGAAAGCTGGCAAGTGGCGTTGATGGCACCTACCGAAATTCTGGCCGAGCAGCATTATCTCAACTTTAAACGCTGGTTTGAGCCACTAGGTCTTAATATCGCTTGGCTGTCCGGCAAGCAAAAAGGCAAAGCCCGCGCCGCAGCGGAACAGGTCATTCGGGACGGGAGCGCCCATCTGGTGATTGGCACCCACGCCCTGTTTCAGGAGAATGTCGAGTTTGCCAAACTCGGTCTGGTGATTATTGATGAGCAACACCGCTTTGGAGTCGATCAACGTCTTGCACTCAGAAATAAAGGCCTGGATGGCATGTCCCCGCATCAGCTGGTGATGACCGCAACCCCGATTCCCCGCACCTTGGCCATGTCGGCTTATGGTGATCTGGATACCTCGGTGATTGACGAGCTGCCACCGGGTCGTACCCCGATTCAAACGGTGACCATTCCACTGGATCGGCGTGAACAAGTTCTGCAACGTATTGCGACGAATTGCGCTGAAGGCAAACAGGCCTATTGGGTCTGTACCTTGGTGGAGCAATCCGAAACTTTAGATGCCCAAGCCGCGGAGGCCACTTTTGCCGAAATTCGGGAACGCTTTCCTGCGCTGAATATCGGTCTGGTACATGGCAAAATGAAAGCCGATGAAAAACAGGCGGTGATGCAGCAATTTAAGAATAATGAATTACAGCTACTCATTGCCACCACCGTAATTGAGGTCGGGGTCGATGTACCCAACGCTTCCATTATGGTGATTGAAAATGCCGAACGTTTAGGCCTGTCACAGCTACATCAGCTACGTGGTCGGGTTGGCCGTGGTGCCAAAGCCAGTTTCTGCGCCCTGCTATACAAGCATCCACTATCGCAAAACGGTCAGGAACGCTTAAGAATCATGCGTGAAACCAATGATGGTTTTATGATTGCCGAGAAAGATCTGGAATTGCGTGGGCCGGGTGAATTACTGGGGACTAAACAAACCGGCGATATGAATTTCCGCGTGGCCAAACTTGAACGCGATGATCACCTGCTCAATCAGGCACATTATGTGGCGCAGCAAATTTTAAAAGATTATCCAGATCAGGCTGAGGCGTTATTACAACGCTGGCTACCGGAAGCACCGCGTTATGCCTATGTTTAAATTACTGGCACAGGGAATCTCCAAGCTGAATACGCTTCAGCCCTGCCAGTTGTGTCAGACTGATTATCAGAGCATTTATTCAGTCTGTCAGGATTGCTGGCAGCAGTTGCCGTGGATACATCAAACCATTCAGCGTCAGGAAATGCAGTTTCAGATTGCCTGCGATTATGCCTACCCGATGGATCGGTTGATTCAGCTGTTTAAATATGAACAGAAGCTGCATCTGCAAAACTTACTGGCCGGTACGCTGTTGAGTTTAGAATTACCCAAAGTCAGTGCAATAGTCCCGATGCCGATCTCGACTGAACGCCTGGCCGAACGCGGTTATAATCAATCTCTGGTGCTGGCCAAGCATGTGGCGAAAAAATTGAATGTTCCCATCTGGCAACCTATTAGCCGGCTGAAACAGCATTCACAAAAAGGCTTAAGCCGTCTGGAAAGAATCGAAGATATCCAGTCGCAATTTCAGATCAGTACACCGTCTAATATTCGTTACCGACGCGTGCTAATCATTGATGATGTAGTGACGACTGGCAGTTCGATTCTAGCGCTCACTCGAAAACTTGAAGAGCTAGGCTGTCAGAAAATTTATGCAGCCTGTCTGGCAGGTGCACAAATCTAAAATTTAAGCTTGGGCGAGTAAATGTGACTTCACCCAAGGAATCACAATTTCAGTGGTCAAGGGTGCCAGTAGCACCTCGTTTTCATCCAGATCAACCCATTTCATTTCAGCGATTTCTGCTTCAATTTTAGGTGCTTGATCGAGACTTACCCAATAGACATAACTCACCAGTTGATGATCAGGTTCATTGGCAGTCTGGGTTTCAAAACGGCCAATGAATTGCTGAATCTGGGCTTGCGTGCCAATTTCTTCCTGAATTTCACGCAACATGGTGGCTTCTGGGGTTTCATTTGGCTCCAGCTTGCCACCGACCTGCATAAAGCAGGATGTTCCTTGCTTGCGAACCACCAGCAGTTGCTGCGCTTCATTTAAAATAATGGCTGCAGCCACCGTAATCACTTTCATTTATTTTCTACAATTGCGTATTCTAGATAACTTATTTTACAAGGTCGGTCTGATCAACCATACCCCATTTGGCTTCAGGCGGCTGATAACTTTCGAATTGGCGCAAAATATCGTCCAAATCATCACTGATAATCAAAGCCTCAGTGAAACGTGATTTAGTAAAACCCTTCTCCGTGGTCATACGGATGAATTTAATCAGGTCATCATAAAAACCATCGGTATTGAGAAAAGCACAAGGCTTCTGATGAATTCCCAATTGTGCCCAGGTCCATTGTTCAGAAATCTCTTCCAGTGTTCCTGCACCACCGGGAATGGCAATAAATCCCTGGGCCAGTTCCGACATCCGGGTTTTACGCTCATGCATATTATCCACCACATACAGCTCGGTAATATGTGGATGTGCCAGCTCACGATTGACCAGCTGCCTTGGAATCACGCCAATCACCTTACCGCCCGCCGCCAATGCACTATCAGCCACAATACCCATTAAGCCAGAACGACCTCCTCCATAAACCAGCGTTTGCTGTCGTGCCGCCAGAGTCTGACCGACTTTTTCGGCAACCTGCGTATAAAGAGGATCCGAGCCAAGCGCTGAACCACAAAAAATTGCGATAGAATTCATCATTTCATCCTCTAATTGACGCCATATTGTACGAAATCGCGGCAAGCGCGCTTTTTACCAAAATAACTGCTTAATATCAGTGTTTTTATTCAATTCCTTGTCTAAAATACACCCATTCCAATTCACATACTGCGCCCGGGAGAAAAGACAGCATGCTTGAAGCCTTTTACGCCACAGAGCGCGGTAGCTTAGAAGATATCACGATTAATGGTGATTTCGACCTGCATCCAGATTTAGTCTGGCTTGATCTGATTGCGCCTTCACAGGAAGAGCAGCAATGGATTCTAGATGCCTACGAGCAAAATTTACCGACCTTAAAATCGCTGGAAGATATTTCCTCGAGTGCCCGATTTTACCGTGATGATGACGGTATTTTGCATATCAGCACCTATTTTTTAACCAAGAATAAAAACTATCAGGTCGAAAACGAACACGAAGATGAATCCAGTATGTTGGCAACAGTACAAACCGTTGCATTCATTCTGCACAAGGATCGTCTGTTTACTTTGCGTGGTGAAAAACTGGTGGCTTTTCGCGCCTTTCGTGCCCGCGCGCGCCGCAATGATTATGAAATCGATTATAAAGATCCGACCTGGATTTTATTGGGCTTACTCGAAGCCAAGCTGGATGAGCTGGCCGACATTCTGGAAGATGTGCATAAAGATTTAGAGAAATATTCAACTGAAGTGTTGAATAACCGCCATCGTGAACAGATTCTGGATCTGGATGACATGATTACCCGCTTGGCGCAACTTGAAGATATGTTGGGTAAAGCGCAACTGTGTTTAATCGATTTACGCCGCGTCCTGACCTTCCTGTCGCGTCCACGCGCCTTGGGCAGTCATATTTATGATGCGGATATTCGAGAACTGAGTGAAGATGTGCGCTCGCTGGTCGAGCATGATGCTTTCTTGTTCCAGAAAGTGCGTTTCCTGCTCGACACCACATCCGGATTCATTAACACTGAGCAGAACGATACCATTCGTCGATTCTCGATTCTGCCGAGTATGCTTGCGCCACCAATGCTGATTGCCAGTATTTACGGTATGAACACCGAAGTGCTGCCCTTTGCACAAGGCACCATGAGTTTCATCATGGTCAGTATTATTTTAATTGGCTTCCTGATTGGCCCATTAATTTACTTTAGATGGAAGAAGTGGATCTAGAATCCCTCCTAACCTCCCTTTTGAAAAGGGAGAGATGTTTCCTGTCAGGGAGAGGTTTTTTATTAGATATCCCTTTCTAAGTCTCACTTGCTCTTTAATTAAAGTGAAGCGCAAGAAATGCCTGTATTTAATTCATATTTATTTAATCCCTCTTCAACTTCTCTTTAAAAAGTGAAGAAAATGGTTAGGGAGGATTTTTACACCCCTCTCTCTAACTCTCTCCCTGAGGCAGAGAGGACGTGCAATCCATATTTAGATCTATTTGATTTGAATGATTTCTTAAAATTTGATCACAATAAAAAAGCACCTTTCGGTGCTTTTCTTTTACTGAACGATGTTTAAATCATCCTGCAAATGGCTGGCCTGAATGATATTCATCATTTTAGCAGGAACAGCTTTAAACTGTAGCCCTTGAGCCTGAGGAGTCTGGCGCAGCCAGCGCACCAACACTGCCAAAGCCAAAGTACTGCCACTTTCAAGCTCAGCCAGATTAACCACAAGTGGAAACTTGCTTTGTGACTGGATCACACGCAGACCATTTAAGTAATAGTCCTGTGCATTGTCATAGTCAATCTTGCCTGAAACCTGTAGTTCCTGATCCTTGAATGTAATCACGGCTCACCTGTTTGATTATTTCTTGTCGATTGCAGCTTCTGCATCCGGTTTAAAGTTGGCAATTGCTTTATCAATATTACCGCCATTACGTTTTACCGTCGCAGCAAACTGGTTACGGAACTGCAAACCCAGGTCAATACCCGATACGTTGATGTTGCGGATTTTCCATTGTGAACCCTTGTCCACCAGCTGGAATGCTACTGGAATTTTCTCGCCTTTGTTATTAAAGTCGATGGTCACAACAGGGTTTTTGCTGTTGCTGGCCTTGTAAGGACGCACGCTAT
Organism: Acinetobacter sp. YH12106; assembly: GCF_013418995.1. Classification (NCBI taxonomy): domain Bacteria; kingdom Pseudomonadati; phylum Pseudomonadota; class Gammaproteobacteria; order Moraxellales; family Moraxellaceae; genus Acinetobacter; species Acinetobacter sp. YH12106. Next base: position 5,438 of record NZ_VPAV01000012.1, on the reverse strand, counting down.
AAGTCTGATTACTGAACTTGGCAAAGGCAGAACCATAGTTTTCAATTAAGGTTTCACGGAAATTCTTTTCAAACTGCGCACGCTGTGCCGCCGTACTATATTGGTTCGTGGCATACGTGCCCATCACAATACGTGTGAAAGACTGAGAATCAATATACGGATCCAGATTCTGGCGCACAATGCTTTTGACCAAAGCTGGATTTGATTGCAGTTTTGCATTGTCAGCTTTGAGGCGCTCAATTAAACCATCTGCTACTTTTTTAATAAAAGCAGGTGGTGCTTCAGACGGTGCAGCAAACACTGTACCAGCAACCATTGTTGAAAGAATGCTTACTGCAAGCGTTTGTTTTACTAAAGTCTTCACTGAATTCTCCTCAATCTATTATTCAACAAATGCAGGTTCTGCATCTGTTGTTTCTGAAACTGTCGTCTGTTCCGATGTAGTTTCTTGACTATCTGACGATTTGCCGGCACCACCAGTAATAAACTTCGTCACCAAATCTTCAATTTCCATGGTGCCTTGGGTATTGGCAATCTGATCGCCGCGTTGCAAATAGCTCAGACCACCACCTGGAATAATTTTCAGGTACTTTTCACCCAATAAGCCATTGGTCGCTACCATAATATAAGCATCTTCATCAATATTGGTGATGGATTTCATGTTAGCTAACAGTTGTTTTTCCATGTCTTTTTGTTGCGCAGGTGTCGCTGCTTCATAGTCCGAGCTGTAGCGTAACTCGTCCAGAGCTTCCTCTTGAACTTGCTTTAATTGTTCAGCATTAAATGAGGTCAATGAGCCATCTAAAGTCATATGTACGGTTGCCAGACGCGTTACAGGATCCAGGGTAATCTCATCGACCTGTCCCACTTTCACCCCGCTTAAAGCGACTTTGGCACGTGGCTTGATGCCATTCACATTTTCAAAAGTTGCCGTCATTTTATAGCTGTCGGAAATATTGCTGCCGACCAGACCACTGACACGCATCGCTAAAAAGAATAAGGCAATACCAAATAAAATAACAAAAACACCAACGGCCAGCTCACTAGTACGTGATTTCATTAAACACCTCCGAACATGACCGCAGTCAACACAAAATCAAAGCCTAAAACGCACAGTGAAGAATAGACGACTGTACGCGTTGTAGAAGTTGCAATACCTTCCGATGTTGGTACACAGGCATAGCCTTGATATACCGCAATCCAGGTACACATTAATGCGAATACAAAACTTTTAATAATAGTGCCATTCAAGACATCTTTATAGAATTGCACGCTGCTTTCCATGCCGCTCCAATAAGCGCCTTCATCAGCCCCCAAAAAGTCTACACCGACCATTTTGCCGCCCATAATTCCGACTGCGGCAAAGATCACCGAAAGCATAGGCAAGCTGAAAATCCCCGCCCAGAGACGTGGCGAAATCACCCGCTTTAAGGGATCCACCCCGATCATTTCCATACTGGACAATTGTTCAGTGGCTTTCATCAGACCAATTTCTGCGGTCAAAGCCGAACCGGCACGTCCTGCAAACAGCAAAGCCGCGACTACAGGTGCTAATTCACGCAGCAAGGTCAACGCCACCGCTGTACCAAGCATGGATTCACTGCCAAAGGTCGACAGAATACTGAACATCTGCAAGCCAAGCACGGCACCAATAAACAGACCAGAAACCACAATAATCAGCAGGGACAATACCCCGACCCGATACATCTGATAAACAAATAGTCTTAGCCCAAGCCAGGTCGGCATGGAAAATAAGATCTGCAACAGCATCAGGGTTGCGACCCCAATCCCCTGTACACGTTCAATAACGCGTCTACCTAATGCGGCAATTGCATTCATGAACGTACCTCATCACTTAAGTAAGCCCGATGACTAAACTGATAATCGACTGGACCTTCCACCGAACCCGTCAGGAATTGCTGCACAAAAGTTGAAGGATGCACTTTTAGCTCTGCCGGTGTCCCCTCGCCCTGGATCTTGCCTTCTGCCACGATATAAATGTAATCAGCAATGGATAAGGTTTCTGTCACATCATGCGAGACAATAATCGTGGTCAGATCCAGTGCTTCACGCAGAGAGCGGATTAAACGAGTCAACACCCCCATCACAATCGGATCTTGTCCGGCAAAGGGTTCATCGTACATGATCAGTTCAGGGTCCAGCGCAATCGCCCGGGCTAAAGCCACACGTCGGTTCATACCACCAGACAGTTCCGATGGCATCATTTGCTCTGCACCGCGCAAGCCGACGGATTCCAGTTTCAATGCCACGATTTCCTTAATTAGATGTTCTGGCAGTTTGGTATGGGCCCGAATTGGAAACGCGACATTTTCATACACGCTCATATCGGTAAACAAAGCACCGCTCTGAAATAGCATACCCATCCGTGCACGTGCTGAAAAAAGTTCGGAACGTGACATCGAGGCAATATCTTTGCCATCCAATAAGACCTGACCATGCTCAGGCGTCAGCTGCCCACCGATCAATCTTAATAAGGTGGTTTTACCGGTTCCGGATGGCCCCATAATGGCGGTAATCTGCCCACGACGAATATTTAAACTCACGTCGTCATAAATCACGCGCTCGCCTCGTTTGAAGCTCAAATTCCTGACTTCAATCAAAGACTGAGTATCTCGCGCTGTTTGATTTTTCATAGCTGAGTTTATTCCTACATTTTTTCAGCATGCATACTATAAAGGAACGAAGTTCAAAATGTTAGCAGTTGAAAAAGGTGGGTGAATATCATAAAAAGATGACAACAATTGATTATTTCTTGTTTTTTATAATAAAAATATGTACTTAGGCTTAAAATGACTAGATTGATTAATTAAAAACACTGTATAAATAATAGATAATATTACATAAAATCAAAGTCAATGCGATATATGGCATATGCACCTTTATCAATTGAGATCGAGCGGCTAAACTTTTCATATTAATAATTATCATAACCCTGACAAAATATGAATTAGTAGACATTTTACGTTAAAAAGCAAAAAACTCAATGCATAAAAAACCGGTATTTCTACCGGTTTTTTATCTTCATCTAGCGACTCTATTAGTCGTTAAATTTACGACGTGGACGATCTTCACCACCGAACGAACGTTCACCACGTGGTTTGTCATCAAAGTTGCGACGTACTGGACGATCACCGAAATCACGTTTTGGACGGTCATCACCGAATGAACGCGCTGGACGATCACCGAAACCACCTTCACGACGTGGAGCAGGACGATCACCAAAATCACGTTTTGGACGATCACCATAACCGCCTTCACGAGCTGGCTTGTAATCTACACGGTTGCCACGGTTGTCATCATTAGAGCGAGGACGGTCACCAAAACCACCTTCACGACGCGGAGCTGGACGATCACCGAAGTCACGCTTTGGACGGTCATCAAACGAACGTTGTGGACGGTCGCCAAAACCACCTTCACGACGTGGCGCTGGACGGTCACCAAAGTCACGCTTTGGACGGTCATCAAACGAACGTTGTGGACGATCACCGAAACCGCCTTCACGACGTGGCGCTGGACGATCACCGAAGTCACGACGTGGACGATCTTCGCCAAATGCCGGACGTTCGCCACGTGGTTTGTCATCGAAGCTACGACGTGGACGATCATCACCGCCTTCACGACGTTTGAAGTTGCTTTCGCCTTCAAAACGACGACCACCGCCAAAACCACCACGACCGCCATCACGACGACCGCCGCCATCACGACCACGACCACGACCAGCGCCATCACGGCTACCACGTGCAGGAGGTGGAGATGGCTCAAGACCTTCGATTTCAGATACGTTTAAACGCGCATCAAGGAAGTCTTCCAAAGCACGGATTTTGCCACGCTCACGGTAAGTTGCAAGTGTAATGGCTTTACCAGTACGACCGGCACGACCTGTACGACCAATACGGTGTACATAGTCTTCGTTCTTCATTGGAAGACCGAAGTTAATTACGTGTGAAATGGTTGGTACGTCAAGACCACGAGCAGCAACGTCAGTTGCAACCAAGATCTTCGCACGACCTTCACGGATGCTGCGTAAACGACGGTTACGAACAGTTTGTGGCATAGCACCATGCAGCGCTACAACTGATAGGCCTGCTTCAGCAAGTTCTTCAGCCAACATATCTGTGTCTTCTTGAGTTGACGCAAATACAACTGCTTGATCAACGTCTTCTTCGTTCAACCAGTGAGTAAGCAGTTTTTTCTTGTGCTCGAAACCGTCAGTCCAATGCAAAGTCTGAGTAATGTCAGTATTTGTAGAGTGACCAGTTTCAATCGAAATACGCAGTGGATCATTCATCATGCGTTCTGCAAGTGTAATGATACGTGGTGCAAACGTCGCAGAGAACATTAGAGTTTGTTTACGGTTTGCAGCCAACTCACCAATTGCTTCTAAGTCTTCAGAGAAACCGAGGTCAAGCATACGGTCAGCTTCATCGACGATTAACGCATCAACTTTATCAAGTTTGATTTGACGGCGATTCACCAAGTCAAGTAGACGACCTGGAGTTGCAACAACAACTTGCGCGCCTTTTAACTGTTGAATTTGCTTACCGAAAGGCATACCGCCCATGATTGCAGCAATACGAACACCTTTCATGTGACGTACAAATGCAATTGCGTCTTGACATACCTGTTGTGCCAATTCACGAGTCGGTGAAATCACCAGAATATTCGGTTGAGTAACCGCTTTCATACGGTCTTTAAATGGTACTAATGTATCTTGGCTTGCCAACGCATTTAAGGTAGGAAGCAAGAAAGCAGCAGTTTTACCAGAACCTGTTTGGCTTGACACAAGAAGGTCTTTACCTTCAAGTGCAGCTGGAATCGCTTGTTCTTGTACAGGAGTTGGAGTAGTAAAGCCTAAAGCATCGAGAGCCTGGGTTAGAGATTCGTCGAGGGAAAAATCAGCAAAAGTTTTGCTCATAGAGAGTGTTCACCCTGAAGTGGGTGCTCCATTAAATAAATTACAATATGGACATCGGCAAAAAGCGGCACAGCAAATAGAGCTGAAAAAGTTAGGATTCAGCAGCGATCCGAATAACGACGATGTGGATATAACGCACGTATATGATTACGGCCGCAAACCTGAAGGAATCGCTTAAGCGATTGGGGCGCGAAGGATATGTCCTCTCTATGGACAGAACGCGCATACAATGATTAGAAGATAGTGTTCAGGTAAAGAACGGAAAATTAAGTGCGTGGCAAGATTATAGCAGAATAATCAACAATGTCATTAAGTTTTCAAATAAATTTGCTTTATTTGTGATTTATATATGAATTTCATAGACTTAAATATGAAGGCGGATTCAAGCGGCAAGTGCAACAGTATAAAAACCAGCCATAACTTCACTAGGCGTATACCAACCTAGTGTTTTTCTAGGACGATGGTTGAGTGCAAATTCTATCTGCTCTATTTGTTCGTTTGA
>NZ_VPAV01000011.1:0-81695 GCF_013418995.1 Acinetobacter sp. YH12106 | reverse complement strand
AGAAAGTAACTTAGACCAGTGTTGATCATTCAGCATTGTACGAGGCATAGCGAGAAGTAAATTTGGTTTGGCGATTAAATTTTACTTTCTCGCTATTTTTTTGAACAGAAAATGTCAACAGACCCTAATACTCCGCATTGAATGACTAAAAATTAAAGAGTCTGTTTCTAAACTCCTTAACTGATCAGCATTACTTCTTACAGCGCATTTTTATTTAGCTATGAACCTTAAAACCAGTCAGCTTGCATATTCCTGCAGCTATCATCAAAGTTCATCAGTAACTTGGCCTGATGTTCAATTTCAGGCAATTCCCAGCGGATAAAATATTGGGCTGCCTGAAACTTGCCCGCCAAAAAGTCCTGATCTTCTTTTTGATCGGAATTGCCAAATTTAAGATATGCCTGCTGCGCTATGTCTAAGCAGAGCCAGGCAATCATGGTTTTTCCCATCATGTCTAAATAAAGCCCAGAGTTGGCTAATGCTTCATTGATTTGGCCTTGATGCAGAGCCTGACCTAAAACCTGGGTGGTTTTTTGCACGGTAGCCAGATGTTGTTGAAAGCTTTCTGCCAGTGCGACTAACTTGGGATTCTGAATCTCAGACAACGTATGCTGGATGCGTTGCATCAACAGGCTGAGTCCCTTGCCATTGTGCTGCCAGAGTTTACGCCCAAGCAAATCCAGGGACTGAATGCCATACGTGCCTTCATGAATCGGATTGAGGCGGTTATCGCGGTAGCATTGTTCGACCGGATAATCACGGGTATAACCCGCGCCGCCCAAAACCTGAATCGCCAGATCATTGGCTTTTGGGCCATAGGCTGAAGGGAAGGATTTGACCACTGGAGTGATCAGATCAAGCAAGAGGGCACTGTTCTCATCATGTGCTGCCTGATGTTCATCAATCAGACGCGCCGCAAATAAACACAGGGCCAGTGATCCTTCGACATAAGCTTTTTGTGCCAGCAGCATACGTTTGACATCACTATGCTCAATAATATTGACCGGTTTGGAATCAGGCGATTTTTCATGTGCAAGACGACCTTGCGGACGGTTTTTGGCATAGTTTAAGGATTCCAGATAACCGCGATAGCCAATCATGGCTGCGCCCAAGCCTACGCCGACACGCGCCTCATTCATCATTTTAAACATATATTTTAAGCCATGACCTGCTTCACCAATCAAATAGCCTAAGCAAGCATCATTTTCGCCAAAGCTTAAAACCGTTGAAGTCGTTCCTCTATAACCCATTTTGTGCAGTAAACCAGCCAGCTGTACATCATTGGATTCACCTATAGAGCCATCTGGATTGGTTTTAAATTTCGGCACAATGAACAGGGAAATACCTTTGACCCCTTGCGGTGCATCCTGAATCCGCGCCAGAACTAGATGAATAATATTTTCGGTAATATCCTGATCACCACCAGAAATAAACATTTTCTGGCCTTTAATGTTATAAGTTCCATCTGCCAGAGGAATAGCTTTGGTCGTTAGATCACCCAGAGAAGAACCGACATTCGGCTCGGTCATGGCCATAGTGCCGGCAAAGCGGCCGCTCAACATATGCGGTAAAAATAGCTGTTTTTGTTCCGGTGAAGCAAAGGCTTGAATCAGATTTGCCGCCGCCGCAGTCAGAAAAGAATAGGCAACAGTTGAAGGATTGGCCGCCATAAAATAGGCATTGCAGGCCATATTTAATAAAGTCGGGAGTTGCATACCGCCATGTTCATAATCATGCTGGGCACAGAGCAGGCCGGCCTCGGCAAACTGCTGCCACGCCGTTTTGACTTCAGCAATGGTTTTGACCTGCTTCCCATCAAAGCTCGGTTCATGCTGATCGGCTTTGGCATTATGCGGGGCAAAGTAATCGGTCGCGATACCCTTGGCTGTATCTAAAATACTGTCAAAGGTATTTTTATCATGCTCCTGATAACGTTCCAGTTTTGTCAGAGCTTCAAGTTTGAAGACATCATAAAGTAGAAAATTAAGATCTTTATCATTTATTAGCTCGGTCACGGTACTGTCCTGAATGTAAAATCCTTGAGATAGCGCCAAGACTAACAGTTGCTTTTATTCAGCAGGATTGTCAATAATGACATCAAACAGGTAAAAAATGACAATGAGATCAAGATGCAGCGAGTCGTAGTTTTGGGTTTTGATGGCGCTCTGGCTTCTGCCATTACCGGTGTCGTCGATTTATTTGCCATGGCCGGTGTGAGCTGGAACCGCATTCAGCAGCAGGATGTACAGCGCCTGTTTAAAGTTAGTATTGCCAGTCCTGATGGACAACCGATTCGTTGTATTAATGGTCTGGAATTACAGGCACATTGTTCCTATCAAGAGATTCAAACTGCAGATATTGTGGTGGTGCCAACCATAGCTGCACCGATTCAGGATGTATTGCAACAAAACCCTGAGCTGATCCGGTTTCTAAAATCTGCTCATGCAGATTCGACCTTAATTGCTGGAAATTGCACCGGAAATTTCTTTCTGGCAGAAGCCGGTATTTTAGATAATCGCGTGGCAACGACGCATTGGGGCTTTCAAGATATTTTCCGGACGCATTATCCGCAGGTCAAATTGAATGCCGATCTGATGATTAGCCGCGACCAGAATATCTATTGCGCGGGTGGTGGCCTGGCCTGGTTCGACTTAGGTTTGCATCTGATTGAACGTTTTTATGGCTTTGAGGTGGCCATGCAATCGGCCAAATCTTTTGTGATTGATTATCGACGCGATAGCCAGCTGTCTTATTCCTTACTCAAGATTGGACAACCGCATCATGATGAACTGGTGCAAAATGTCCAGAACTGGCTGGAGCAGCATTTTCATGAGTCTTTTAGCTTGGATGATATTGCAACACGTTTTAATGTCACCACGCGTACCTTGATTCGCCATTTTAAACAGGCACTGGACTTGCCGCCGAATCAGTATCTGCAAGCGATCCGAATTGAAGCTGCACGCAAACGTCTGGAAGAAACCGATCAGGCGGTGGATGTGATCATGCAAAATATTGGTTATCAGGACCCAAGTTCATTTCGCCGTTTATTTCATAGAAAAACTGGCTTGACGCCGCTGGAATATCGGCGCCGCTTTAGCCGTCGCTTTTAGAAGTGTTTAATAAGAAGGTTGTATTTCCCCCGCTTTACGGCCATGCAACAGGTAATACCAGATCAGACAGCTGATGGTCAGTACAGCAGAGTACAGGTAAAGCTGACGATAGCCGATCTGATCCAGAAGCATGCCGAGGAAATAAGGTCCAAAACCCAAACCTGCATCTAGCGCAATAAAGAAGGTTGAAGTCGCCAGCCCCATACGCTGCAAACTGGTACTTTTTACCGCAATGGTCTGACAGACGGACTGGAGATTACCAAAGCCAAAACCAAGCAGTGCGGCGCTGGCCAATAACATCGTAGCATTATGGGCCTGACTGAGTAATAAAATTCCTAAGGCCATAATCACAATGGCCGGATAGATGATGATGTTTTCACCTTTACGATCCATTAGCGGGCCGGTAAATGGACGTGAAAGCAAAATCGCAATGGCATACATCAGAAAGAAAAAAGAAGCCGTTTCGACTAAATTAATCTCTTTGGCATAGAAATGAATAAAAGATAAGACGCCGGAATAGCAGGTTGCCACAATCAGAACAATCATCGAAATCGGCAAAGCCTTGGGTTCAATATATTGCGCCAGTCTGCTAGATGATTGATTTTCTATATGATTGACTGGATTCGTTATTTTAATCTGTGGCGGCTGAATAAACAGGCTGCAAATCAGGCAGCTGAGTGCGACTACACTGGTAAAAACAAAAATCACCTGATAGTTAAAATTTGACATTAGCCAGATGCCTAAGAAGGGGCCAATCGCTGTGCCAAGGGTGCTGCTCATGCTGAAATAGCCAATTCCTTCACCACGCCGTGTGGCAGGAATGGTCTGTGCAATTACTGTACCCAGTACAGTAGAAGCCATACCCATCATAAAGCCGTGTATCAGCCGGATACCTAATAAAACCTCCAGCTTGGCCGGAATCATATACAGTCCGGAAAAGAGCAGAAAGCCAGTCAAACCAATGACAAGCGTATTTTTTAGGCCCAGAAGATTCAGTAATTTTCCAATCAATAATCGTCCGAATAACGTACCCACAATAAACAGACCTGATACCAGCCCTGCCTGTGCCGTGGTTGCACCTAATTCTGCTACCGAGTAGCCGACAATCACAATCACCAGCAAATAAAACACCAGCACCAACTGGAAATTCACCAGACTGATCAAAATAAAATTGGGAGTCCATAAAGGCGTTTGTTCTTGGCTCATTAAAGTCGATCCTGCGAAGCGGGTTGTAACTGCTGAATGAGCTGCATCAAGATATTTTTACTACTTTCAATATCATCTGAGGCAATTTGCTCAAGCAACTGCTTTTCAAATGCCTCAATCTGTGTGGAACCCAGGGCAAAAGTCTCGACTCCTTGCTCACTCAGTGTGAATAGCTTCTGACGCTTGTCTGCAGTTTCGAGTTGGCTAATTAGACCGAGTTCCACTAAATTCTGGATACGTTTACTGATGCTGGGTTTAGATACGTTCAAATAATGAGAAATATCCATCAGGGTACATTGCTGATGCGTCTGAATCACATACAGCACTTGCCATAAGGAATAATTTAACTGTGAAGATAATAAAATCGTATTTATTTCATCACTGAGTAACCGTGCACAACGTAATAACAAGGCGCGAAATGGAAGAGAGGCAGAAGGCATATAGTTAACCTGGCTAACTAATTTAGAGCCAATTTACGCCTATTTGGGGGATTACACAAGTGGTCACCGTTCAATTAAATATTCACTTGCATATTTAATTAAATAGCGCTTACACATTGTTAACTTGAGTAAAAAATAACCGACAAAAGTCTACATATTGCCAAGCCAAATTAAGCCTAAGCTAAGACCAAGAAAAAACACTTCACTAATAAATCTAAGCAAGGCTCCTACAAATAATTATATATAGGTGAAATGTATGACCCTGGGTTTAACCGCATTAGAGTTAGCGCGAATACAATTCGCCTTTACTGTCTCTTTTCATATTATTTTTCCTGCAATCTCAATCGGATTGGCCAGCTTTTTGGCGATTCTGGAATGGCGCTGGCTCAAAACCCAAGACCCGATTTATCGGGATCTGTTTAAGTTTTGGGTGAAAATCTTCGCTGTAGCATTTGGGATGGGCGTGGTCTCTGGCGTGGTCATGAGCTATCAGTTCGGCACCAACTGGAGTGAATTCTCCCGGATTGCAGGTGGCGTGACTGGCCCATTACTGGCCTATGAAGTTCTTACCGCCTTTTTTCTGGAAGCGGGCTTTTTGGGAATTATGCTCTTCGGCTGGGGACGGGTGGGGCCACGTGCACACTTTTTCTCGACCTTGATGGTCGCGGTAGGCACCTGTATCTCGATGTTCTGGATTTTATCCTCCAATAGCTGGATGCAAACGCCGCAAGGCTTTGCCATCGAAAATGGTCTGTTTGTCCCCAAAGACTGGATCGCCATCGTATTTAACCCGTCATTTCCCTACCGTTTGGCGCATATGGCCATTGCTGCCTTTTTGGTTTCTGCATTGCTGGTGGCAGCCACAGCAGCCTGGCATCTTATTCAGGGCCGTCGTGATGCCTTGGTCAAAACTTCATTTTCCATGGCAATGTGGCTGATTCTGGCACTTGCGCCGCTACAGGTTTTGGTGGGTGATGTACATGGTCTAAATACGCTTGAACATCAACCCGCCAAACTGGCGGCAATGGAAGGTCATTGGGAAACCAATCATGATGGCGGCATGCCTTTATATCTGTTTGGACTGCCAGATATGCAGGCTGAGGAAACCAAATATGCCATCGCCATTCCTAATCTGGGCAGCTTGATCCTGACACATTCCATGGACGGTACTGTCACCGGCTTAAAGGATTTTGCACCTGAAGACCGTCCTAATTCGGCAATCGTGTTCTGGAGTTTTCGGATCATGGTCGGGCTAGGAATGTTGATGCTACTGCTGGCAATCTGGGGAGCATGGTCACGTAAAAAAGGTCGCTTTTATGAATCCCGAGGATTACATCGGTTTGCCCTGATTATGGGGCCTTCCGGTTTTATTGCCATGCTGGCGGGGTGGTTTACGACGGAGGTTGGCCGTCAACCCTGGGTGGTGTATGGCATCATGCGTACCAAAGACGCCCTATCGCCGGTATCGGCAGAGCAGGTAGGCTTGACCCTGATTATCTTTGTCGTGGTCTACTGTGTGGTCTTTGGCGCCGGTATTTATTATATGTTACGACTCATGCACAAAGGCCCGGAATTTATTCATTCTACACCCCCACATGAAATTGATAGTGATGTGATTCAGGCATCTCGCCGGCCATTGAGCAGTATTCGCGAGAGTATTGAGGATGGGGCCGATAATGCAGATCAGGAGAATAAAAAATGATTGATTTGTCATTGATTTGGGTGGTGATCATCGCCGTTGGTGTCCTGATCTATGTCATTCTGGATGGTTTTGATCTGGGCATTGGCATTCTATTTCCGTTTTTTCCGCATCAGGATGACCGTGATGTGATGATGAATACTGTTGCGCCTGTCTGGGATGGCAATGAAACCTGGATGGTATTGGGTGGCGCAGGTTTATTTGCAGCATTTCCGCTGGTCTATTCCACCGTATTATCTGCACTGTATATGCCGATCATCCTGATGGTGATTGCGCTGATCTTCCGTGGTGTTGCTTTTGAATTCCGTTTTAAGGCCAATCGCAGTAAACATTGGTGGGACAAAGCCTTTATTGGTGGTTCTGCGCTGACCAGCTTCCTGCAAGGGGTGATTTTAGGCGCTTATATTCAGGGAATTGAAACCCGAAATGGCATTTATGCGGGCGGCGGGCTGGACTGGTTGACACCATTTAGCCTGTTTACCGGTCTGAGTGTCATGGTGCTGTATGCTGCCTTAGGCTGTGGCTGGCTGATTTTTAGAACGGCCGATCAGTTACAAGACCGTATGTATCAGCTAATGCCAAAAATGATTATCGCCTTATTGATTATCCTGGGCGCTGTCAGTATTTATACGCCGCTGACTCATCCGCAGATTGCGGAACGCTGGTTTAGTCAGCCACAATTTATGTATCTCATGCCCGTGCCGATCTTAGTCCTGTTATTTACCTGGCTGGCTTTACGTGCCTGCAAACAACGTAAGGAACTTAGCCCATTCATGTACATGCTGGTGCTGGTTTTTCTGGCCTATACCGGATTTCTGATCAGTCTCTGGCCTTATATCATTCCACCGTCAGTGACCATCTGGGAGGCGGCAGCGCCAGAAAGTAGTCAATTATTTACCTTAATTGGTGCTTTATTACTTATTCCAATCATTCTGATTTATACCGGCGTGTCGTACTGGGTATTCCGCCATAAAGTGCGGGTCGGGGATGATGGCTATCATTAAGGAGCAACAATGAAAGGGAAGCAGATATTATGGTTTGTGGGCCTATGGATTTTAGGCTTCGTTACTCTGGCTTTAATTGCAGGCGCATTCAGGTTTTTTGTCCATCTGGCGTATTAATTTAAAAATTAAAAAGTGATCTGGCGAGCCGGATCACTTTTTAATAGCGAAGAGAAATCAGCAAAGATTAGGATTTTACCTGTTTTCGATACACACTCGGGCGTACAGGTCGGCTACTTTTCCAGAGCCCTTTTTTCTGTTTTTTGGCTTTGTTTTGCAAGTCTAGCATATAGCGTAAATGGTTTTTATCTTTAATATAATCTTCGTAGACCCATGCTGCGCCGCGTTTCACGATTTCTTCATTGATATTTTTACGATAGCGATAAATGACGCCGACGCAGCGACCATAACGGTCAATATCTGTAATTTTCACGCGAACTATTTTGTTTTTCACCATGCTTTTAACTAGACGCTGTGACTCTTTGCCATAGCTTTGGCTGGATTCTGGCGCATCCACATAGGCAAAACGTAGTCTGGTTTCAGAACGTCTAATATTGAAACGGTAGCAGGTGAGGGTATCCCCATCGCTAACCGCCTTAACACGACACCAGTATTTCTGTCCTTTTTTAAAGGGACGAAATATATCCTTGAGGTAAATGGTGAGTTTGTGCAGCAAATAATAGGAAAAGCATAAGGCAAATAAACCCAGCACAATTTGCCAGGTGGGAGAAAGAGGCAACAAGCTAAAATCCAGATCATCAAAAGAAGCTGTAGAAGAACAACAGCAAGCAGATGCATGATTGTAGAGGAAAGCCCCAAGCACTAGAGTTCAAAAGCTAAACAGTCAGTGTTTTATTTTGTATTTATAAATAGCCTAAGCAATTTAGGTTGAGCCTGACATTTCAGGCTACAATACCAACCATTAGAATAGCCTAAGCAAAAATGTTATTAATTTCGCTTCGCAAAAATTGATGTCTCTTATTTTCCTGTAAATCTTTGTGCCAATACATTCCCATATTAATCTTAGGCAGTTGCACAGGCACTTCAAAAAAATTCAGAATTTTGGCTATCTGTAAATGTTCTAAGATATTGCGTGGCATAGTCAACATCGCTTGGGGATATTGCTCCAAAATTTGCAACGCAGTTGAATAATGCTGACAGCGTAAAAAAATCTGTCTTGAAAGCTGCTTACGGCTCAAATACAGATCTTCAATTAAGATACCTGTACGGCGAGATGATACCCCTATATGTGGGGAGGAAAGATAGGATTGTTCTGAAATTTTATTTTGCTGCGTACAGACGACAAATTCATCTTGTACTAAGGGTTCAAACTGAATTTTATCTCCCAGTTTTTGCTCAAGATCCATGACAAAATCGACCTGCTGCGCCGCCAGGTCAGCACTGATATTTTTACGATCCAGCTTGATGCTACTAAACTGAATATCCAGATTCATTTTCTGAAAATGTGCCACCAACTTTGGAAAAATCATTGGTTCAATTTCATCATGTACGGCAATTTTTAAACTTTGCACCATATTTGGTTGAAATTGTTGATGCTGAATAGAAATACTTTGAATCGTCATCAGGGCATTTTTAATGGCGGGATAAATCTGTTCAGCAAACGGCGTGGGTTGCATTTTTGCACCAAAACGTACGAACAGATCATCCTGCAACTGATTTCTGAGCCGCTGCAAAGCGTGACTAGCAGCAGATTGGGTGATACATAATCGCTGTGCTGCTTTAGAAATACTGTTCTGTTCAAAAATAGCGACAAAAAGTGGATATAAATTGATATCTATACGATGGAAAACACTCATATCCATCAGTGTTTTATTATGAATGCTATGCATGATGAGCTATGGATTAAAATCATTTTATTCATAATAGTTTTTAAGTTAAGGTCTTGTAAAGCAGAATACAAAATATCCAGAGGGAAATAGCCATGTTTGAGTTATCCGCACGCGCGCAAGACTATGTTGAACGAACTAAAAAATTTATTAAAGATGAAATCGAAGCTGTTGAAGCCGATTTTTGGCAGCAAGTGCATGAGTTAAATCAAGGCAGTGACTGGACCAAATGGCAATGGCCGACTGAACTGGAAACTTTAAAAGCCAAAGCCAAAGCAGCAGGGCTGTGGAATATGTTTCTGCCATGTCCTGAACTGGGCCAAGGTTTATCAGTCAATGAATATGCTCATATTGCCGAGCTTTCGGGCCGTAGCCTGATTGCACCGACCGTATTTAACTGTAATGCGCCAGACAGCGGCAATATGGAAGTCCTCTGGCGTTATGGCTCTGAAGAACAGAAACAGCAATGGCTTTTGCCATTACTTGAAGGCAAAATCTGTTCTGTATTTTGTATGACTGAACCGGCGGTGGCTTCTAGTGACGCGACCAATATGCAAGCAACGGCGGTCATCGAAGGCGATGAAATTGTTCTGAATGGCCGTAAATGGTGGTCATCAGGTCTGGGCGATCCTAATGCCAAAGTCATTATTTTTATGGCGCATACGCCAGATGAAAGCAAAGACCGTCATCATCAGCATTCCATGGTTCTGGTTCCTGTCGATACGGCGGGTGTGAAAATCGAAAGAATGTTACCGGTATTTGGCGACTATGATGCACCGCATGGTCATGGTGAAGTCAGTTTTGAAAATGTCCGTGTTCCAGTTGCCAGTTTTATTGGTGGTGCCGGCCAAGGCTTTGAAATTGCTCAAGGTCGTCTCGGGCCAGGCCGTATTCACCACTGTATGCGTTGTATCGGCGCTGCGGAAAAATCTTTGGAGCTGATGATTGACCGCGGTATGAGCCGGACTGCCTTTGGTAAAGAAATTTTAAAACTGGGAGGCAATCTGGAACGTGTTGCTGAAGCACGGGTCGCGATTGATCAAGCACGTCTTTTAACCTTGTATGCAGCCTATAAAATGGATACTTTAGGGAATATGGCGGCTTTGACTGAAATCTCGGCCATTAAAGTGGTTGCGCCAAGTGTATTAGAAAAAGTAGTAGACATGGCCATACAAATTCACGGTGGTGCTGGTGTCTCCCGTGATACGCCACTCACCGGATTCTTTGCTCAGGCACGTGCCCTACGTTTGGCGGATGGACCAGATGAAGTGCATAAAGGTATGATCGCAAAACTGGAACTGGCTAAACGTGGTTACAGTACACGCCATAAAAAATAAGCTTAAACACGATATAAAGTTTGAAGACATTTGAAAAAGAATTGAAGGAAAAATTATGGCAGTTATTGATGTCGGTGGATCGGTTCGTGCAGGTGAGGAACTGGATGTTCAGGCTGTAGGAAACTGGCTGATTGGGCAGGGAGTTCAACTTGAAGGTCCGGTCGAAGTTACTCAATATTCGGGTGGCGCATCGAACTGGACTTATCGTCTGAAATATACCAATGCCGATCTAATTCTGCGTCGTCCACCCAAAGGTACCAAAGCCAAATCTGCCCACGACATGGCCCGTGAATTTAAGGTTCAGCACGCACTTTCCGAGTTTTATCCAGTATTACCAGAGATGGTGGCACTTTGTCAGGATGAATCCGTGATTGGCTGCGACTTCTATGTGATGAAACGCATTGAAGGCATTATTCCACGCGCCAATTTACCCAGAGAACTGAATTTTAATGAAGCTCAGGTACGTGAACTGTGTATTAACGTCATTGATAAGCTGATTGAGTTGCATCAGGTGCCTTATGTGGGTACTGAACTGGAGAAATTAGGCAAAGGCGAGGGCTATTGTCATCGTCAGGTAGATGGTTGGGATGTACGTTATGCCAAAGCCAAGACCTTGAATGTGCCATCTTTCAGATATGTCCGTCAGTGGCTTAAAGACAATACCCCAGCGGATGCTAAAACCTGTCTGATTCACAATGACTGGCGTTTTGATAATGTCATTTTAGATCCAAACGATCCGACTCAAGTCATTGGCGTTCTGGATTGGGAAATGGCGACACTCGGTGATCCATTGATGGATCTGGGTTCAGCTTTGGCTTACTGGGTTGAAGATACGGATAATGCAATTTTTAAAGCCACACGTCGTCAACCCACCAACTTAAAAGGCATGTTTAGCCGTAAAGAAGTGGTGGATTATTATCTGGAAAAAACCGGATTAACCCCTGAAAACTGGACCTTCTATGAAGTCTTTGGAGTTTTCCGTTTGGCGGTGATCGCGCAGCAAATTTATTATCGCTATTATCATAAACAGACCAATAATCCAGCATTTAAAGATTTCTGGATTGTGATTCATGCCTTGCATATTCGTGCCTTAAAACTGATTGGCCGCCAGAAAATTGAGGCCAATGATATTGCACAGAAATATATGACCAAATTTAAGGAGTTGATGCCGAAATGACGACGATTTATTTAATCCGCCATGGACAGGCGTCTTTCGGTGCAGAAAGCTATGACAAACTTTCTCCAAATGGTGAATTACAAGCCAAATTATTGGGTCGCTATTTTGATGAAATTTTAAAAGAAGCACCTTATGTGGTGGCAGGCTCCATGCAGCGTCATCAACAAACGGCGCAATTGGCCTTGGCTGAATGTTTTCCTGAAAGTGAGCCAGTTACAGATTCAGCCTGGAACGAATTTAATCATCAACAAGTCTTTGCTCAATATGAGCCACGCTTTAATCAACCTGAACTGTTGAAAGAAGATGTATCGCAGCATGCCAATCCACGCGCCTATTTAAGTAAAATTTTTGAAGGTGCAATTGAGCGCTGGACTGGCGGTGACTATCACCATGAATATGAAGAATCCTGGCCGGATTTCAAACAGCGGGTGGAAACGGCATTGCAGCATTTGTGTGATGATCTGGCTGAAAAGAAACCGCGCTATGCTGTAGTGTTTACGTCGGGCGGGGTCATTTCGGTTGCTGCGGGCAAAATTCTCGGTTTGTCTCCGAATAAAACTTTTGCTTTAAACTGGGCAATTACCAATACCAGCATGACCACGCTACGTCTGGTAGGCAACCAACCCCAGCTATTAAGCCTAAATGAACATCATTATATTAAAGCGCAACGTCCGGATTTATTGACCTGGATTTAAATCTATATTGCAAATCTGATTGCTTAGAAAAATAAAGGAATAAGGTAAAACACATGGCAAAAACAATTTTAATTACTGGTGCAAGTTCAGGAATTGGTGCAGGTATGGCACGCGAATTTGCTCAGAAAGGCTATAACCTGGCCATCTGCGCGCGTCGCCTGGATCGTTTGGAAATACTTAAACAAGAGTTGGAGAGTCAATACGGCATTCAAGTAATTGCTAAAACTTTAGATGTCACTAATTATGATCAGGTCTTTGACGTATTTCGTGCTTTTAAACAAGATTTTGGCACGATTGACCGGGTGATTGTCAATGCCGGAGTTGGTGAAGGCCGTCGTATTGGCAAGGGAAACTTTGCCATTAATAAGGCCACAGTTGAAACCAATTTTATTTCGGCCTTGGCGCAATGTGAAGCAGCAGTAGAGATTTTCCGGGCGCAAAATTCAGGCCATCTGGTCATGATTTCTTCAATGAGTGCCATGCGCGGTATGCCTAAACATTTAACCGCTTATGGTGCAAGTAAAGCAGGTGTTGCACATCTGGCCGAAGGGATTCGTGCCGAACTGATTGATACGCCAATCAAAGTCACCACAATTTTCCCGGGCTATATTCGTACCGAACTTAATGAAGGCGCCAAGAAACTGCCATTTGAAGTGGATGAAAAAACCGGATCGCGTTTACTTGCTGCTGAAATTGAAAAAGCGCCAGTAAAGGCTTATGTGCCAAAATGGCCATGGCTGCCATTGGGTCTGGCGATGAAAATATTGCCGCTGAAATTGGTGAATAAATTAGGCTAAGGTTTAAAATCTAAAAGCTCCATAAGGGGCTTTTTACTTTTCTAGAACTTCAGAACTTTTTTTGCTGGTAATTTCACTTGAAAAAATTGCTTTGCAAAGTCAACGCTAATGCTGGCGTCAGCAAAGTTGCAGATAAAAATGTGCCAAATACATGCAATATCCTGTGTAAAGAAAACAAAGCTCGTTAATTCGATTAATCAGGATCAGGTAGTTTGATAAGCTTTTAATAATGAAATATTTATTATTTCAAGGCAAACCAAGTTTAATTAATATAGAGATAAATTGCTGTTAAAAAACAGATTTTTTAGAGACTGAATCTCATAAAAAATTACGCATGACCTCCCTGTATTTTTATTCATCTTAGAAAAAGTGCCAAAATTGTCCAAAACTTGGACATACTCGCTCGGACAGTCAAAAGATCACTTCTCTTTTTTTTAATTTCCTTTAATGTGCAACTGTCCAGAAATTAAAGGTTCTCTATATGTCTACATCTTCAGAGATGACAGACCAGCAGCGTATCTCCAAAGTTAGAACTGTGGTGACACAGGCAGGTGAAGATTTACGTAACCGTTATCCAATATTGAAACATCAAAATTTTATTGGTGCCAGTATTCTCGGTTTTGCCTGGGTCGGTATGGTTTTATGCGCATTGGCCTATGCCTATGGCTATCTTTCTGTATGGCTGACGATTCCTTTAATTGCAATTTTTGCTTCATTAACGCATGAATTAGAGCATGACTTAATTCATTATATGTATTTCAAAAAAACGCCCTGGGCACATCACTTGATGCTGGCTTTGGTGTGGTTGGCGCGTCCAAATACCATTAGTCCGTGGGCACGTCGTCGTTTACACCTGCATCATCATAAATATTCTGGAACTGAACATGATCTGGAAGAACGTGGAATCAGCAATGGTATGCCCTGGGGAATTCGCCGGATTTTGATCATCAGTGATCAATTGATGTCGGTTTATCTGCGTCCTTTTCAGATGTTTAAAATGATCCATCTTTTTCTGGAAAAACAGCCTGAAAAAGAACGTAAAATTGCCATGATTTCCCAGCTATTGGGCTTTGTGCCATTAAGCATTCTTTATTATGGCTTATTTTATTTATTTGTCGTGTTCCATGTTTCAAATGCAATCGTGCCTTTATTTGGCTATGAGATGCGCTGGTCGCAAGTCGTAATCGAAGCAATGCCAATCATTAATTTTATTGCAGTCATCTGGCTGATTCCCAATTTTATCCGTTCATTTAGCCTGCAATTTGTCAGCTCGAATATGCATTATTATGGCGATATTGATCCGAGGGATGTCATCAAGCAAACACAAGTACTGACGCCTTGGTGGATGATGCCATTTCAGTTGTTTTGCTGCAATTTTGGGGCCACGCATGCGATTCATCACTTTGTCGTTAAAGAGCCTTTTTATATTCGTCAAATGACCTCGAAAACGGCGCATAAAGTGATGAAAGAAGTGGGCGTACGTTTTAATGACCTGGGCACATTTAAACGTTTAAACCGCTGGAATGATATTCAAACAAAATAAAACTAAATTAAAAAAATCCTGCAAATGCAGGATTTTTTTATCTACTCTTTGGAATTTGCAAAGAAGTACAGCAAAGCATCTTGCAATATCACCTGCCAAATTGCATAGGAATGTGCGCCTTCATAAACCTGATATCTGACCTCATGCCCTTTGGATTTTAAAGCCTGTGCCACGATGGGTGACGTTTCCAGAATACTTAAGTCATTGTTGGTACGCGAAGATTCATAACGATTCGCTGAAATATGAAAATACTGTTGAGGCTGATTCTTTAAGTTATGAATCAATTGATTCATACCATTGATTTTTGAGTGTGGTTCAGGTGACCACCAGAACGAGCCGGATAAAGGCACAGCATGACTAATGTGCTGCGGATTTTCCAAGGCAAGATAAGCTGCACTCAGCCCTCCCAAACTGGAACCGAGAAGAACTGTTTTTTGCTTATCACGTACAATTTTCTGATCGAGCCAAGGCAAAAATTCCTGATTAAAAAAACCTGAAAATTTCGGGTTTGGTGTCAGCTCTTTAGGACGAAGTTCACTATTCGGTGCATGTAAAAAAACCGCTTGAATCGGTGGAAGTTTGCCTTGTTCCACCAGAATATCCAGCACTTTTGGCACATCAACCAAATGGGCATATTCATTTCCATCAAAGAAAATAGCCGTGATATAAGATTGTTGTGCAGTTTTTTTAGATTGATAGATTTCAACGCGACGTTGATTTTTTAAAAACTGGCTGGATAGCTGATAACGTTTTAGTTCAGGCTGCGGATGATCTGGATAGCGTTTAGGATCGATAAAGGGAGGGGCTTGATCCAGGGCGATAATATTTTCATTCCTCAGTTTAGAGGCAGTATTTTCTTTAAGCCAGCGTTTTGGATTCAATGGATCAAGTTGTAATACCTGCAATACAACACGGCGCTGCGCCCGGGGTTCTTTGAGTTCTGGGTTTAAATGTGCACAGTAATTCGATAGATAACCCTCCAGATTTGGTAAATCCACTGCAAAACTATAACTGCCGATATAGCGACGGTTCACAATATTTTCCTTAAACCAGATCTCGGTATCGGGCAGGCGAGTCAACCATTCATGATCATTACTCGGGCCACCGACCAGACGCACATTATGTTTGGCTGCTTTCCATAAAAAAATCAGTCGAACATGATCCTGATCAAGTGGCTCAATAATCGGTGTAGTTTGATTTTGCACTTTTTCCCAGAATTGTTGGATTAATCCCGCTCGGTTTTCAGGAGACTGCTTTAATTGCTGCTGTAAACTTTTTAACAGGTCGCTTTTGGGTTGAACTGCTTCACACGCTGCAGCATAGGGTGCTTGCTCTATTGAAGAAGGTGAATCTGCCAAACTATGTAATGATAGTGCGTTTAGTAAGAGTGTGCTTAAGTATAAGTAGTTCAAATCATCCCCAATTAATTTTAAAAAATAGTAATGATAATTATTATCAATTATAAACACAGATTTGTCTTTCAATTATTTTTATATATTTATTCAATTATTTACATGATGTTTTATCAAAACTCATAGCATGACAGGTTACAATAAAGTTCTAATTCATTGTTTTATATTTAAAGTATAGATTTATGTGGCTGAAAATATCGACTCTTGCATTAATTCCAGTATTGGTAATTCAGGGCAATCGCGTCAAAAAAAACACTGTGCAACTCCCAGAACCGGAGGGTGAACGTGAAGGAACGTGCGGTCAAGGCCAGCCGCTTTCTATACTGATTGTCGGCGATTCTGCGGCTGCCGGCGTTGGGGTAGAGCATCAGGATGATGCATTGCTGGGCGCCATTTTAAAAGATTTGCAGCATGACTTTAAAATTCAATGGAAATTGCATGCAAAAACAGGGGATAGCACAGCTAAAGTGATTCGTGCCATAGAACAACTGGAGACAGAACATTTTGATGTGGTCATTAGCTCGGTTGGTGTAAATGATGTAACCAAGCTCATGCCGGCTGATATCTGGATTCAAAAACAGAAAAAACTATATGCCATGATTCAACAAAAATTCAGTCCTGAACTGGTCATTGCAGCAGGTGTGCCACCCATGAATATGTTCCCGGCATTACCAAATCCTTTGGCCTGGTTATTTGGACAATATGCCAAAAAAATGAATCAGCAACTGGCGAAATTCGTAGCAAGCCAAGACAGCATGCAATGGGTTGAATATGATATTGAAAAATATCGTGCCATGAATTTAGAAATGGCTGCAGATGGTTTTCATCCGAGTAAGGAAGTTTATACACTTTGGGGACAAGAAGTGGCTAGCAAGATTCGGCAAACACTCTAAAATAGTTGAAAGTTCTCAATTTAAGGAATTCTATGTCTGATATTGAAACGCATCCATTACCGCCTTTTTTACCGCCAAATGCCAAGTTGCTGATGCTGGGTAGTTTTCCACCACCAGCAACTCGCTGGAAAATGAATTTTTATTATCCAAATTATCAAAACGATATGTGGCGGATTTTTGGTTTAATTTTCTTTCAAAATAAAGATTATTTTCTGGATATTGAGAATAAAAAATTTCAGGAATCATTGATCCGTGAATTTCTATTGGAGACTGGAATTGCGATTTTTGATAGTGCCTCTCAGATCAGACGGCTGACGGGCAATGCTTCAGATAAGTTTCTGGAAATTGTGGTACCGACCAATTTAAAGGATTTATTGCTACAGATCCCAGAATGTACCTACATTATGACCACCGGTGATAAAGCCACCGATACCATGATGCTGTCTATGCCTGAAGATGCAGAAAAGCCAAAAATTGGAGAGCCGACGCAAACCAACCTGGAAGGACGCGAACTGCATTTATATCGAATGCCTTCATCTTCTCGAGCATATCCGGTTTCTCTGGAGAAAAAAGCCGAAAGTTACCGGATGATGTTTGAGCATGTGGGTTTGGTTTAATATTTAATCTAATAATCAGATAAAAAATGGTTAAAGAGGTTTTAGGTTGTAGATAAGAAATAAACTTACTATTTGTAAGTTAGTAGCTTTATTTATTCACATATTTGGATATTTGACCCAGCGATAGCTATTGATTTTAATCTCCCGGACATGATGAAAGCTGGACCAGATTAACTGGCTACCTTTGGTCCATTTTAAAGCTCGAATACGAGACTCCACCTGCTGTATTTCCTCTGGCGAGGCCGGACGTAAAGGGCCAATTTCTGCATATAAGCGTACTCCTGGATAACGCTTAAATTTACCTTTAAGCAACGAATGAATCCAAAACAGTTTGCTACTGTTGACGGCCTGTATGCAGGCCATGGGTTGATGCTGTAAATTTTCAGAAAAAGTAGTGGAATAAGTATCAAAAAAGAAACCCGCACTGGTCTTTTTGTTGAGAAATATGGTTCCAATCGGAGTAATACTAGGAAAACCTTTGCAATTGACTGTTGCAATAGAGCAATGCATGGCAGCCCGTTGTGCATCAGCGACCACTTGGCGTATCTGATGCCATTCATTATCAGAAATCATGTCTTGATTCTCTTATTATTATTTATAAATTTTATAACAACTTACTTAGCTTGGCATTGTCTGAAAAAATTGAAGATAGGGCAATTTAATCAATCTAAAATGCTATTTACATCATAAAAAAAGAGCCACATGAGCTCTTTAAAAAATAGAAAACTCGGCGATTAACCATCATATTCCACATAGTCCCACAGGTTTAAACGGGTTTTAATTTCCTGACGGATCTCTGGCAACATCGGCAATAACGTCCCATCAATCCATAAACTGAGCGCCTGTGCAGAGAGCAATTGCTGTTGTTCATCGACTAGTTGTGCGCCTTTTAAGATCACGCAGGTTTCTTCAAGCGCTTCAGTTTCGACACCTTTGAATAATACCTGTAAATCATGACCGCTATCGTGAATCAACCACTCTAACTCGAGCTGTATATTTTCACTGGATTTTAGAACAACTTGACCCTGAATAATATCGGATTCAGACAGACAATCATGTTCTACCCGAATTTTGGCCAAATACCATTCTTGCTGAGATAAATCATGGAGAGTTTTTACAGGCGTCAGAATATCACTGAATTTAAACTGACGGCTTAAATCAAAAAATTGCATGGGAGTAGAGGGCGAAAAAATCGCAAAATATTGGAAAAGTTGAATTTTAAAGCAAGGCTAATCGCCTGTAAAACCCTTTAAGCGATGATAGCGCCAGATGACTTGACGCTACCATGCCCGGAAAATAGATTCTGTACGTTGTGTAATACCAAAGTCATTACAATGTCATTACATTAGCCATTCCCCGGGGAATTTTGTCACCAGATTCATCATAAAACGCTGAAATTTTGTGGTTTCCGGGTCATGTACATGCTGAATAGTACGGCCATCTTTTTGGTGCTCTAACCAGATTATTTCATCTTTTTCATTTAGTTTGAGCTGATAGGCCACACGCGGTAAAAATTGATTCATCGCATTAGAGATTTCCTTTTGAAAATCTTCCGACTTAACCACCAAACCGACTTCGGTGTTCAGATAAGCTGAACGCGGATCAAAATTAAATGAACCCACAAACACCATACCATCCAGATCAAAAAATTTGGCATGTAGACTCGAACTGTTTTTATTTTTGGCCGGGATGATGTCACCAGTCATAATTTCATACCAAGTCCGTTCTGGCCGGACTATATACGGTTTAAACTCCCAGAGTTCGATGCCATTTTTCAAGAGCTGCTGACGATATTGCTGATAATAAGCATGTACCACAGCTACATCATTGGCCTGAAAAGAATTGGTCAGGATTCTAATTTTGACACCCTGTTGTGCACGCATACTTAAATAATCTGTGCCTTTTTGTGTGGGAATAAAATACGAGGAGACCAGTTCCAGATGATTTTTCGGCTCGCCCATCAGTTCAAGCATATGGGTGTAAATATAATCGCCATTTTTTGCATGAGGACGTGCTTTTGCGGGTGTATCCGCGACAAAATAAGCCCGTGCCCAGTAGATGGGTTGTTTCTTTAAGTGCTCTGCAACTTGTTTTTCGGCAATACCTACTCGGCGTTTTAATTCAGTTTCATCCACTTCTTCGCGCGCAAAATCAGCTCTTAGCCTTTTTAACATTTCCGGATGACCTGAATCATTCAGAATCTGCCGAACATCATAACTCAGCTTATCATTCCAGAAATTGATGAAGGTCTGATTGGCATTTTCTACGGCTTGACCTGCAAAGAAAATATCGACATCGGTAAACTGGAAATTTTCGCTGGCATCAAAGTATTCACTGCTGATATTGCGGCCACCAGTGACAGCTGCGGTACCGTCTGCAATGATCAGTTTATTGTGCATGCGATGATTGATCTGTTTCATTCTAAAGCCATAATCCAGCGCACGTAAATGACGGAATTTATAAGGATTAAAAATCCGCACTTCAAAGTTTGGGTGTTGGCTTAAGGCCAGCAGTTTATCATCAAGCTGGGTGCCATTTTGGTCATCAATCTGCACTCGCACCTTGACACCGCGATCTGCGGCTTTTAACAGCTGGGCCAGCATTATGTTGCCGATAAAATCATCCTTCCAGATGTAATATTGCAGATCCAGATGATATTGGGCTTTATTGATCAGGTGCAAACGTGCGGCCATACTCATAAAACCATCATAGAGTGGTAAAAAAGCAGTTTTTCCTTCATTCATCTGCTGTTTTGAAATTTGATTATCAATCCAGTGCGCAGGTCGAACCGGCGTGATTTCTGCTTGTTCAGCAGTATTTGCAGCCAGTTCGCAGCCAGAAAGAATCATGCTCAAAGTTAAAATGTTCAAACAAACAAAAGGTGAAGGGTTAGTCATTGATGTTCCATTGATTATAGGATTTTTTATTCCTTATCTTCTGATGTTAATAGTTGAATCTCCGAATAGAAAGAGGTTACTGTTAGTCATCTGTAAATCAGCAAAAAAGGATAGTTTTACATGAAATCACGTGCAGCGGTTGCGTTTGGTCCAGGTCAGCCCTTAAAGATCGTGGAAGTAGATGTTGCTCCACCCAAAGCAGGTGAAGTATTGGTAAAAATTAGCCATACCGGAGTGTGTCATACCGATGCATTCACGTTGTCTGGTGAAGATCCTGAAGGCGTATTTCCGGCGATTTTAGGCCATGAAGGCGCAGGTGTGGTGGTCGAAGTTGGTGAAGGTGTCACCAGTCTGAAACCGGGCGATCACGTAATTCCGCTTTATACTGCTGAATGTGGCGAATGCTTGTTCTGTCAATCTGGCAAAACCAACTTGTGTGTGGCTGTGCGTGCAACTCAAGGTAAGGGTGTCATGCCGGATGGAACCACACGTTTTTCTTATAATGGTGAGCCGATTTATCATTATATGGGCTGCTCAACCTTTTCTGAATATACAGTGGTTGCTGAAGTTTCCCTGGCAAAAATCAATCCTGAAGCCAATCATGAGCATGTGTGTCTGCTCGGCTGTGGCGTAACCACTGGTATTGGTGCGGTGCATAACACGGCCAAAGTCCAAGAAGGCGACAGTGTTGCAGTATTCGGTTTAGGCGGTATCGGTCTGGCTGTGGTACAAGGTGCACGTCAGGCCAAAGCAGGTCGTATTATTGTGGTAGATACCAATCCGGATAAATTTGAACTGGCAAAACAGTTTGGTGCCACAGATTTCTTAAATCCAAAAGAATTTGATCAGCCAATCCAGCAAGTAATTGTAGAAATGACGGGTTGGGGCGTAGACCATTCATTTGAATGTATCGGTAATGTTGATGTGATGCGTTCAGCGCTTGAATGTGCGCACCGTGGCTGGGGTCAGTCGGTGATTATTGGAGTCGCTGGAGCAGGTAAAGAAATTTCCACCCGTCCATTCCAGTTAGTCACAGGCCGTAAATGGATGGGGACTGCATTTGGTGGAGTGAAGGGTCGTTCACAATTACCAGACATGGTAGAACAATCCATGAAAGGTGAAATTCAACTTGAACCTTTTGTGACGCATACCATGCCGCTTGAACAGATCAATGATGCTTTTGACCTGATGCATGAAGGCAAATCAATTCGTACCGTTATTCATTTTGAATAAGTGAGCGTTTGATTTTGAAAAGACTGGTTTAATACCGGTCTTTTCTATGTGCGTTTCACTTAATTCAGGATACATTAGTGCATGAAAGCGTCACAGAGAATCACTTAAACAACACAAGCCTGCTAATGTCATTACATTCGAGATGCTTATATTAAATAGAGCGTATCAAAATACGTGATTAAACCATTTTAAAGAATAAGGATAAGCGCTATGTCGAATGATAATTTTGATCGTGATGTAATAAAAAACTCTCCTAAAGATGTGCGTGATGATTTAAATGCCGATCCAATTACCGGTGAACCGGGCGCACACCCTGTTGGTACAGGTGTAGGCGCTGCAGGTGGCGCAGCGGCAGGTGTAGCCATTGGTGCAGCAGGTGGCCCTGTAGGTGCAGCTGTGGGTGGGGTTGTTGGTGCTGTGGTCGGCGGTCTGGCAGGTAAGGGTGTCGGCGAAGCGATGAACCCAACAGAAGAACAAGCTTATTGGCGTGATAATTCCATTAATACACCATACTATTCAGAGGCTCGTACCACCTATAGCGATCTGGATTATGACCGTGATTATGATACGGCGTATCGGGTCGGTTATGAAAACCGCGGCAGCTATGATGCCAATACCCGTTTTGAAGATGTTGAACCTGAGCTTAGAGTAAAATGGGAACAGATGAAGGGCCAATCGCGTTTAAACTGGGAACAGGCGAAATATGCGGTACGTGATGCCTGGAATCGCGTTACACACTAATTTTTAATCTGTGTATTGAATTTGATTGGCAAGACCTATATTAAATTTACAGGTTTTGCCAATTTTATCGATATTCAACACTATTCAGTAAATTGATAAATAAAAGTAGAAAAGTTAATAAATATTTTTTTATATTTAATGCTTGTCAAATGCGCAGAGACCGCGTATTTTAATTTTAGATTCACATTTTATGAAAGACATAACATGTTAAAGCAACCTATCATTTCAAACGCATATTTTTATTTCTGGCAGTTTAGATAATTGCCTGAATGCGTTTGGGCAATGAACAGGTTGCCCACCAGTTTATACCTGATCGGCAACCCTGATCAGGTTTTTTTATGCTTATCATTTTTACAAAACTTTGGAGACAGCCATGACAAACTTTAACTATTCATATTTTAACAACTTTTATTGGTCTTACTTTAGTCAGCTCATGACACTCTCGACCTCGTTAATTAGACCCATAACGCTCAAATAAAAGTTTGGACTGATTGCCAGTCCCAGGATTAAAGTCATGAATACCTTAAATACATCACAACAACATCACGCTGAAACCATTTTAACTTTACCTCAGCAACTGAAACAGCAATTGCCCCTGTCTGCGCAATTGGCTCATCAAGTCGCTGAACAACGTCAAACCATTCAAAATATATTAGAAGGCAAGGATCATCGATTAATGGTGGTTACAGGCCCGTGTTCCATTCATGACGAAGCCTCGGCTTTAGAATATGCAGAAAAATTAAAACAGCTACAAGCTCAGGTGTCTGATCAAATTTTTCTGGTCATGCGTGCTTATATCGAAAAACCACGCACGACCGTGGGCTGGAAAGGTTTTCTTTACGATCCGAACCTCGATGGTTCTTCCAATATGCAATTGGGCCTGGAAAAATCCCGTGCTTTATACCTTAAAATTATTGAAATGGGCTTGCCAATTGCATCTGAAATTTTAAGTCCGATGGCAACTGCTTATTTTGATGATCTACTGGCTTGGGGTGCCATTGGCGCACGCACTAGTGAATCGCAAATTCACCGTGAAATCTCAAGTCACATGCCCTACAGCATCGGTTTCAAAAATGGTACTGATGGTTCGATCCAGATTGCACTAGATGCCATTCAGTCTGCCTCTCATCCACATCAATTCCTGGGTATGAGTCAGTCCGGTTTGCCATGCATTTTACACTCGCAAGGTAATCCGAAAGCACATTTGATTTTACGTGGCTCGAATAGCGGACCAAATTACCAATTGTCAGAAATTGAGAAAATCCGGGCCAAACATCAGATCGACTTACCGGCATTGGTGATTGACTGTAGTCATGGCAATAGCTCGAAAAATCCGATGCTACAGCCTGAAGTACTGGAACAGATCGTAGTAGAACGCTTACAGACCAATGTTCGTGGCGTAATGCTAGAAAGTCATTTGGTAGATGGCAACCAGAAAATTTCTGAGCAAATGACTTATGGTCAGTCTGTAACTGATGGATGTCTGGGCTGGACAAAAACTGAACAGTTGTTGCTTAACATTGCTCAGCATTTATCGCTTCGCTGTCTAAAACGCAGTGCATAAACCTTTAAAAGCACTTTCTCTGACCAGGTTTGGTGAAAGTGCTTTTTATTTTAGAAGCTTAAAGTGCTTCCCAGTAAATTGACTTAACATGAAATACATCACACAAATAAGATGATAAATTTTATAAAATAAATAAAATCTGTTTGTGTCCTCTTATAAATCCCTACACAATTAAAAGACAATATATCCATTTGAATATATAACCTTTTTTTCAATAATTTAATGTCATGGCAGGTTGTTTGGGGATCTTGATGTTTGCAACAGAGCTCTTAGAAGAAGCACGAAAATTCATGCACCACATGCTGACCAAAGTGGTCGAATATGGTGGTTCAGATTTATTTATTACCGCCGACTTTCCACCGAGTATTAAACATCAGGGTTTAATGAAGCCTTTTGGACAGCAAGAACTGACGGCTGAAAAAACCAAGCTGTTTGCCTATAGCCTGATGAATGAAAAGCAGCGCAAGGAATTTGAAACGGAACTGGAGTGCAACTTTGCTATCACTGTGCCGGGTGTTTCGCGTTTTCGGGTCAACGTGTTCCAGCAACAACTCAATGTTGGCATGGTGATTCGTACTATTACCGCAGAAATTCCAAATTTCCAGAAGCTCAAACTTCCTGATTCACTTAAACATGTGATTATGGAGAAACGTGGTCTGGTGCTGGTGGTCGGGGGAACCGGCTCAGGAAAGTCAACCTCGCTCGCTGCGATGATTGACTACCGCAATGAAAATTCAGCCGGGCATATTATTACCGTGGAAGATCCGGTGGAGTATGTACATAAACATAAAAAATCCATGATTACGCATCGTGAAGTCGGCGTGGACTGTCATTCCTGGCACAATGCGCTGAAAAATACCTTGCGTCAGGCACCCGATGTGATTCTGATCGGGGAAATTCGTGATACTGAAACCATGGAACATGCGATTGCTTTTGCCGAAACCGGGCATCTTTGTCTGGGAACTTTGCACTCCAACAATGCCAATCAGACTTTAGACCGGATTATTAACTTCTTCCCGGAAGAGCGCCGCAATCAGTTATTGATGGATTTATCCTCGAATATGAAGGCGATTATTTCCCAGCGTCTGATTCGGACGCAGGATGGTAAAGGCCGTCGTGCAGCGATTGAAATCATGTTAAATACGCCATTGATTTCCGACCTGATTTTGAAAGGTGAGTTTCATGAGCTGAAAGCGATTATGGCAAAATCCCGTGAATTGGGGATGCAAACCTTTGACCAGGCCTTATTTGAATTGTATAACCAGGGCGAAATTTCTTATGAGGAAGCGTTACGCAATGCCGACTCCACCAATGAATTACGCTTACAGATCAAGCTAAAAAGTAATCGTCAGGATAATGCAGCAGTCGGAGAAAGTACGCAGTTTTCTATGCTACAAAAACCAAAACCTGAAGAAAAATCAGCAGAAAATCAAGCTGTAGCTGAATAAAGACTGTCTTGGGAAACAATCAAAACAGGTAGATTTGAATTCTGCCTGTTTTGGGTTAGCTATTTTTGACTGCTTTAGCCTGAACCACCAGATGAAAATATCCCATACTACTTAGGGTCAAGACAGCACAAATCACAAAAGCAGTTTGATAACTATAAGCGGCAATGATAGCACCGATCAGGACTGAGCCAATGGCAATACCCAGATCATAGCAGGTATAAAAAGTCGAAGTTGCGTAGCCAATCCGGTGTTTTGGTGCACGTTGAATGGCTAAGGTTTGAATGCACGGTTGCACACTACCAAAACCGACTCCGACCAGAACCGCAGCCAGCATAAATCCCCATAAAGTCTGAATCTGGCTCAGTAAAAACAGACCCAGACTAAAAGCCAGCAGTGCCGGATAAATCACGTATTGTGGACCTTTGCGGTCATAAATTTTTCCAGTGATCGGACGCAGGCTCATCATGGAAATTGCAAATATCACAAAGAATAAACCGGCATAGGCCATTAAATCCTTACTGGCTGCAAATGGCGCGATAAAAGACATGATGCTGGCATAAGAAAAGGAAATCAGCATGGCAAGTCCTGCCACAGGCAGTGCTTTCTTTTCGACAAAATCAGTCAGCCCTAGTGATGTTTTCTTGTCGGTGTTGTCGATCATTTTTTCAGGCTCTTTGACCGGAATCAGTAAACAGAAGATAAAGCCGATAAAAACCAAAGCGATCAACAAGGTGCTGACCTGAAAATAAGACCAGTATTCAATTAAACTCAGACCAATTAAAGGCCCCAGGACAATTCCCAGATTGACAGACATGACAAAATAACCCATGCCTTCGCCTTTACGCTGTTCTGGAATAAACTGGTTGACCACCGGCACACAGGCTGTGGTCAGAATACTAAACCAGATGCCATGCAAGAAACGGATGATAAACAGAATCGTGAGCTGATCAGCGAGCAGGTAAGCTAAGGAAAAAAGACTGAAAAATATTTCTGAGACAATTAAAGTTTTGCGTATGCCAAATTTTTCGATAATTAAGCCACTAAAAGGACGTACTGCAATGGCAGAGACCATAAATAAGGTCATGGCCAGACCAGCTTGGGTCAGATTACCACCTAATTCTTTTAAGATATAAATCGGCAAAATTGTGGTTTGCGCAAAATAGAAAATAAATAAAAACAGGTTGTTGGCCAGACACAGTACAAATGACTTGGTCCATAACGGCGCTACAATGGCATTCATGATTATCCTAAAATGATGGGTGATGAGACGCTGGTCTTAGAATGGGGGAATTATTGTTATAAATAAGTGTGGCATATTCAGGAGTGCAGCGCGCCCTGTTCAGTACTTTAGGAAATATACGTGAAAAATACAATAATATTTTAATATGAATATATGTAATTGAAGCCGATTGGGAAAGCGGAACAATATCTATGGCATAAAAAAATCAGCCCGCAGGCTGATTTTCTAAATATAAGCGGGTTTATAGGCCAGCTTCATATGCTGTATTGGAAAGCAAGTGTTCAACATCTGACATATTGTCTGGTTTGATTTTATAGATCCAGCCTTTGCCATAGGGATCGTCATTAATAAAATCAGGATCATCTTCAAGATCAGGATTGATTTCAACGACAATACCAGAAACAGGTGCATGAATATCAGACGCAGTTTTGACCGATTCAACTACACCGGCTTGCTGACCCGCAGTGATGTGTGAATCAAGATCTGGTGCTTCTACATAGACCAAATCACCTAATGCATCCTGTGCATGGTCGGAAATACCGGTCACAACAAGATCACCCTCAATGCGTACCCATTCATGCGTACTTGCGTACTTTAATTCTGAAGGATGATTCATTGATAACTCCTTAAAAATCTTTAGATCATTTTTGACATGTTTTATACATTCTTTTTGGCCAAAACAAAAGGCTTATGACCCTTTATAAATAAGGATCTTTGCGCCAGTTGCTCGGGCTGCGACCACTCCAGCGTTTAAATGCCCGGCTAAAATTGGCGACATCACTATAACCAAGTTCATCAGCAATCTGTTCCAAGCTAAAGTCGGTCCGGGACAATAACGACGTCGCATGCCGGTAGCGTACTTCATCGACCAGCGTAGAAAAAGAGGTACCTTCAGCCGCCAGCTGACGTTTTAGGGTGCGGTCGGACATATGCAGACGATCTGCCACACTTTCAATACTCAGATAATGCTGCTCGGAATGGGTCAGAATATCACGGACCCGCATCGCAATCCGGTGTCGCTCGCCCAAGGCCGAGAGTTCAGTTTCACACTGGTTAATTGCAATCTGGCTGGCAATCGGATCGGCATGCACCAGCTTGTTCATCAGGTAGCTCTTATCAAAACTCAAGATCAAATGCGGCTGTTCAAAGCGAAACTGATGATGTGGAAATTTGGCCATAAAGCGTTCAAAGCCTTCCGGTTTTTTGAAATCAAAATCGATTTCTCCAGCGGCATAATCAATTCCGGTAATGGCCTTGGCCATACTGATCATGCCAAAAATCAGTGCAATCGAGATTTCGGTGCGTAAGGGTTCCAGCTGAATATCGGTTTGCAACTGGACTGTAGCCTTGGCACCAAAGGTCGAAAAGAATAGCTGTAAAAAGGGCATACGCAGCTGGATGAAACGGTTGGCCAGTACTAATGCATCGGTAATATCCTTGGCCGTCATGATGGCATAGCCAATAAAACCATGAATAGAAATCCGCATCTGGGTACCCAGATGATAACCAAGTGTCGGTTCACCGCTCAGCTTGAGGGCATGTTTGACCAGTTCATTGGCCACAGGTGTCGGGATGCGAAAATCAGGATCCGCCAGCTGCTCCGTACTCAGGCCAAAGGGCTTGAACAACGATTCGTCATTATATCCCCAGCGGGAAATGACATCGAGCAGCAAAAGAGCGTATACACCTGGAATTCCATGATCTTGGCGTGGAGCAATTGTTTTCATGCGCGATCCGTTGCACTCACTTAAATTTTTTTATTTATGGTCTGATATTGGCATGAAACTGCCATTTTTTTCATTAAAATTGTTGGACAAAGTTTTGGCTATTGCCACAATCATTGTGGCAGATTAGCCTGAATTTCGCCTAAAAATCAATTTAAACCGGAGAAAATCCTCGTTTAAATACCACAATTTTAGTGGTTGAACTAAAAATCATTTTATGATGCTGGTCAAATGCCTGCGTCTGGTAGCTAACGATCCCACGGTCAGTTTTGCTTCTGGAGGGCTGAATATCCATGATTTCGACTTCGACGTGAATCTCATCCCCGGGGCGGGTCGGACAAGGCCAACGCAGATGCGACTCTGAACCAATGAGCCCATAAGCCACAGGAAAACATTCAGTCCACAAGCGCATAACCACTGCCGCAGTATGCCAACCACTGGCGGCAATTCCCTGAAATACCGGATGGGCTGCAGCTTGCTGTTCATCAGTATGAAAGACTTGTGGGTCATAAGCCCGGGCAAAATTTTGAATTTCTTCCAGTCCCATATGATATTTACGGCTGCTAAAGCGGTCAGCGATGTTCAAATCTTCCAAATACAGCATTATTCACGATCCTTCGTTGCTTTGATCTGTTGTTGTATCAGTAATCCGCCCGTTTGACGCTGCCAAAGCTGGGCGTAGATTCCATTTAATGCTACCAGTTCATCATGGGTACCTTGCTCGGCAATTTTGCCTTGATCCATTACAATCAGGCGATCCATCTGGGCAATTGTCGATAAACGATGCGCAATGGCAATTACGGTTTTGCCTTGCATCAGATCATCGAGGCTGTTTTGAATGGCCGCTTCGACTTCAGAATCCAGCGCACTGGTGGCTTCATCCAGAATCAGAATGGGTGCATCTTTTAGAAATACCCGTGCGATTGCAACACGTTGACGTTGACCACCAGAAAGTTTTACACCACGCTCACCGACATAAGCCTCATAGCCTCTTTTGCCGCGTAAGTCGGTCAGATGAGGAATAAACTCTTCTGCTTTGGCTTTACGTACCGCTTCATACATCTCTTGATCGGTTGCATCAGGACGACCATATTTGATGTTCTCTGCAACGGTACGATGCAGCAGCGAAGTGTCTTGAGTCACTAAAGCAATGTTCTTACGCAAACTGTCCTGCGTCACATCTTCAATGTTCTGCCCATCGATTAAAATACGACCTTGGTCAAGATGATAAAAATGCAGCAATAACTGAATCAGGGTCGATTTACCTGCGCCTGAACGTCCCACAATCCCGATTTTTTCACCCGGGCGAATGGTCAGGTTAAACTGGTCAATGACATTTTTATCATTATAGGCAAAGCTGACATTGTCGAATTTAATTTCACCATGCTGAAGCTGTAGCTCTTTGGCATTGGGTTTATCTTCAATGGCAATCTTGCGGCCTAAAGTTTTCATACCATCCTGAATGGTCCCGACATTTTCAAACAGGGCAGAGGTCTGCCACATCATAAACTCGGCAATACTGTTCAGTTTGAGTATCATGGCCGTGGTGGCTGCAATAATGCCCAATTCGGCCTGTCCTTCCATCCATAGCCAGATGGCCGTACCCAACACACCACCATAGAGAATAATGCTCAGAAATAAAATACTGATTTCATACTGAGCCCCCAGACGCATCTGTTTGTAAACCGTGACCATAAATTCCTGCATGGAGGTTTTAGCATACTGGCTTTCTCGACCAGCATGGGCAAACAGCTTGACAGTCTGGATATTGGTATAGGCATCGGTGACACGGCCGGTCATGACGGCACGCGCATCGGCCTGTGACTTGGAAATCTTGCTTAAACGCGGAATAAAGTACCAGGCCGCACAGATAAATAGCAGTAGCCACACCATCAAAGGGATAACTAAATAGGGAGAAATATTGCCTAAAACGATATTGATGGTGACGAAATAAATCAGCACATAGGCCAGCATATCTCCCAAAATGACCCAGAATTCCCGGATGGCCAGCGCCGTTTGCATGACTTTGGCAGATAAACGTCCGGCAAAATCATTATGGAAAAAATCCAGACTTTGTTTCATCAGTAAATTATGAAAGCGCCAGCGTAACCGCATCGGAAAGTTGCTATACAAAATCTGGTGCTTGATCAGGGATTGGGCACTGGCAAAGAAAATATTGGCCAGCAGGATAATGCTCAG
This sequence comes from Acinetobacter sp. YH12106, assembly GCF_013418995.1. Lineage (NCBI taxonomy): Bacteria > Pseudomonadati > Pseudomonadota > Gammaproteobacteria > Moraxellales > Moraxellaceae > Acinetobacter > Acinetobacter sp. YH12106. The sequence goes on along the minus strand of NZ_VPAV01000011.1, from coordinate 50,875 downwards.
CAAGGTTAGGTTGCTGGCATGTTGTTCCAGAAAAGTATCTGGCTGGCTTTTGCTGAGCCAATTTACCAGATCGCCAATTTTTGAGTAGAGTAAGGCTTCAAAGCTGGCAGCACCGGCCGTACACAGCACCAGAATCAGCAAATAACGGCGCACACCGTAGGCTGCCTGCCAGACAAATGGAAAAAACTTGGTCGGTAAAGGTTGATTCAGGTTTTTGGTGGGATAGGGATCAACCAGTCTTTCAAGCCATCGAAACATTATCGTACTCTTATCATGCATTTTGCTTTGTAGTGATTATAAAGGATTGAATTTTTTTAAGCCTAGGATTAGATGAAATAGCCACAAAATTATTATCCAAATCAGACTTTACTTTTCATGCCAGATACGTAATTCTAAATCCATAATTATATTAAAGTTTAAACCATTTTTCCTCATAAAAAGAATCAAAAACGAGAGAGCTTAAAGATGAGTATTTTGGGTAGTGGCCAGCCGTAAACGAGGCTCAGGAAAAACCACGATTGCGATGTATATCAATGAGTTATTACGTGGGCAAGGCGCGACCTTGCTCATTGATGCCAATCTGGAACCGTATGGTTATGAATGGGCAAATCTGAAAAATAAACAATTTTCTTTCGAGCATCTGGATATCTTAAAACAAGATGGTCGTAGTCTGGATCATCGTCTGGAACTACTGAAACAGCAGTTCGCCTATATTATTGTTGATATTGACGGGCAGGATACATCTGCCTTGCGTTCAGTCCTGAAACATGCAGATAAGCTGATTATTCCCAGTTCCATCAATCCAGAAGATATTCAACTTGAAACCGAACTGGTGCAATTGGCGATTGGGATCGCACAATATAATACTCAATTAAAAATTTATACGGTATTGAATAAGATTCCTGAACAGCAGCAACTTGCAGAAATGAAACAGACACAGCACCTGCTCAAGCATATGCCCGGTGCACAGTTTCTGAACACGGTGATTTATGAGCATCAAAGCTATCATCATTTATTATTAAACGGCGAAAGGATCTGTGAAGAGCAGTTCGACTCAGAACATGATTTTTATAAAATGCTACAAGAACTGATGCAGCTGCAAGCGTCTGCAATCTCAGCCTGAGCATCTCAATACCCAATCTAATATTTGTTTAAGTTGTCGATTTTTATATTTTTATTTAATCAGACCAATCAAAAGCCTGAAACTGTAGCCAGTTTCAGGCTTTTATTTTATTTGAAGATTGTCGCAGCTTTTCAGGAAACGCTAAAAGATTCCTTGAGGTCGAAACCTGAAGGTGCCTGATACACTTTTAGGCCAAATTCAGGAATAATCGCCAACAGGTGATCCAGAATATCCGACTGGATATTTTCATACTCGACCCAGACCGTGGTATTGGTAAATGCATAAATTTCCAGAGGCAAACCTTCACTGGTCGGTTGTAACTGACGAACCATCAGCGAGTGATTTTTACTAATTCCCGGATGCTGTTGCAGATAAAACTCCACATAGGCACGGAAAGTCCCCAGATTGGTCAGACGGCGCTGGTTATATTGCGAATGATGGCTGAGCTGCAAGTTAAATTGCTGCAGTTCTTCAGTTTTGGTATTTAGATATTGATCCAGCAGAATAAATTTTTTCAGCTTGTTCTGTTCCTCAGCTGACATGAAATGCACGCTGCTCTGATCGACATGAATGGAACGTTTAATCCGGCGCGCACCGGCTTCCTGCATGCCACGCCAGTTTTTAAAGGTATCCGTCACCAGTTTATTGGTCGGAATGGTGGTGACTGTTTTATCAAAGTTCTGCACGGTAATGGTGTGTAATGACATATCAATGACATCGCCGTCCGCATTTAAAGATGGCATTTCAATCCAGTCACCAATACGCACCATGTCATAAGAGGAAATCTGTACCGAAGCCACCAGCGATAGGATGGTATTTTGGAACACCAGCATCAGTACCGCAGCCATGGCACCAAAACCGGCCAGCAAGGTAAAGACATCTTTCTTGAGGAAAGTCCCCAGAATCATCAAACCACAAACGATGAAGATGATCAGCTTGACCAGTTGCAAATAGCCTTTAATCGGCTTGTTACGCGATTTCGGATTGCGCTGATAAATCAGGTTAAAAATATTCAGCAATTCGCCAATCGCCAGGGCAATGGTCAGGAAGATAAAGGCCTGCGCACCCATCTGGATAAAGGTCTCGACCTTGTCAGATAAATGCGGAACGGTGGTAATTCCGTTCATAATCACAATTGCCGGTACAATATTGGCGATACGGCGAATGACGCTATGCTCGGCAACAATTTCATTATGGGCAAAAGGCATTTTGGAAATCAGTTTGCGAATTCCACGAACAACGACTTGTTTGGCAAATAGATTTGCAATAATTGCCAGTAAAATCACGATGCTCAATGAAGAGAACATTTCTAGCCAGGGATACTGATCAGCCCACACTTGTATATTCTGGACAACCTTAAACTGTTCCAACTTAACTTTTCTCGCACTATTAAAATTGTTAAAGAGTTTATAGCTTTAACCTGGGTTTTTTAATTTTAATTAAACTTTTAATACATATCTTTGGAAAGTGTTTACCTGAAATAGCTTTTAGACTGTGATCTGATATAAAAAAACCGGCCTAAGCCGGTTTAGTATGATATCAAATACTAATAATAACTTACCACATCAGGTCATCCGGAATGACATAGGCTGCATACGGATCTTCTTCATCGGTAATTTGTTCATTTTTCTCTGAATTATTCACAATGATAAAGCCTTGCATCTTGGCATTAATACGATCTCCCAAAGCCTTAGGCAAGAACACATAACTGTCATTTTCACGTGCAATCACCAGACTGCCTGCCACCAGTGCATTATAGATCTGCTGGTTCAGGTAAACCTTCTTGATCTTGCTGTCATCAATAAACTGATACACCGCATCACCATCCGTATCGCGGATTTTGTGCTGGTTAATCATCTGGATGATCGCGGCTTTCAGTTCTTTTTCCTGTAAGGCCGCTTTTTTCTCTAACTCGATGGCTTGGTCTTTGGCCAGTTTCTGCTGCTTGTCTTGCTCAATCTTCGCCTTGATTTCAGCCTCGGTGCTATCACCGGTGCGTTTTTCATGCACAGCCTGTTTAGACAGTTTTTTGGCTTTTTTATTATCGACCAAACCTGCCTTTAACAATTGTGCCTGCAATGCATTTTTAACCATGAGAATGTCCAGAAATTAATCGTGTTGATGTCGATAACGTAAATAAATCACCCAGTAAATCAGACTGAGCATCAGGCTCAGCCCTGCCGGGATCAGGAATGCATTTAATTTTAAATAAGGATAAAGCCAGCTGGCAAGAATACCACCGCTTAAAAAACCGAGCAAAATAAGTAAATGTAAAACGACTCGGCGTGGTTCTACATCTAAGCCGCGTAAACGGTAACCCATGGCCAAGCCAAGGTCGGTCAGTACACCAGATAAATGCGTGGTGCGAATAATGGCACCTTTATAATGGCTGACCATGGCATTTTGCAGACCCATCGCGACACAGGCCCATAACAGGGCATAGCGCGGGAAATAGGGCAATAATAACCAGCAGATCAGAATAAAAAAAGCCACCAGGCTTAAAGGGTAACCATAAAGTCGTCCCAAGCGAAAGTGACTATTTCCTAGAATCAGCCCGCTATACAGAGAACCAATGACATAGCAGAGTGTGACCAGAAGCAGATATAGCATCATGTCTGGCTGCCAGTCCAGCAGCGCCATGGCCAGCATACTGACATTACCGGTCATATGTGAAACAGACTGGTGTAATACCGTCACCAGACCCAGGACGTTAATCATGCCGGCATTCACCGCAAGAAAGAACGCCCCTAATTGTATCCAGGTAGGTAAACGCTGTAATGGCATAATAACATCATTGGCAAAAAATATTGATTATTCAATATAAAATCAATTTGATGCGCGGTCTACTGCTGTGGTAAATAAAACATCCGTAGACGAGTTTAAAGCAGTTTCAGTAGAATCCTGCAATACACTGATTACCATACCAATCGCGACCACTTGCATAGCGATATCCGAAGAAATACCGAACAGACCACAGGCCACAGGAATTAACAATAATGAACCACCGGCCACACCTGAAGCACCACATGCCGAGATGCTTGCTACTACGGAAAGAATCAGCATGGTGGTGAAATCTACGCTAATGCCCAAGGTATTTACCGTTGCCAGTGACAATACGGTAATGGTGACCGATGCCCCAGCCATATTGATCGCAGCACCGAGAGGAATTGCGATACTTGCGGTCGATTCTTTGACGCCTAGACGTTTTGCCAGATCCAGATTGACGGGAATGTTGGCGGCCGAACTACGGGTAAAGAAGGCGGTAATGCCACTTTCACGCAAGCAGGTAAAGACGAGTGGATAGGGGTTGTGACGCGTCACTAAAGCCACCAACATTGGGTTAATTACCAGTGCAACAAAAGCCATCGTACCTAATAGTACCGCAAGTAAATGTGCATAACTGGTCAGCGTATCCAGACCGGATTCAGCAAAAGTCACTGCAACCAGACCAAAAATACCCACAGGTGCAAAACTGATCACTAAACGAATCACATAATTAACCGCAAAGGCGGCATCATTCAAAAGGGTCTTGGTGGTATCCGATGCATGACGGAAGGCGATGCCCAATGCCACAGACCAGGCCAGAACGCCAATGAAATTTGCTTCAGCAATAGCAACGACCGGGTTGGCGACAAAGCTAAGCAGCAGATTCTTCAGGATTTCTACCAGACTGCCAGGTGGCTGTAAGTCCGCTTGTGCAGCAATATCCAGAAACAGCGTACTTGGAAATAACATACTCGAAACGACAGCACTGAGTGCAGCAAGGAACATACCTACCGCATACATCATCATAATCGGTTTAATGGCGGTGTTGGATTGCCCCACTTTAAAATTTGCGATAGAAGCTAAAACTAAAATGAAAACCAGAATCGGTGCAACAGATTTCAAGGCTTTAATAAACAGGTCGCCCAATAGGCTTAATGAGGGAGTAGCTTCGGGAAATACCACAGCCACACCTACACCTAAAATAATGGCGATGATGATTCGAGAGACTAGGCTCATACGCATAAGGGCAGAAAACATAAGATTGCCTTGTGAAAATTACGAGGGCTAAATTTGGGAAAAAGTTGCGCTATTTTATACTTAATTTAAACAAGGCTTGAAATATATTTTTATATAAAAAACAAGTTATTGATATAATTGATTTATTCTAAAATTAATCAATATAAAAGAATACTTTTATTTGAAAAAACAATCTAAAGATGCTGAATAAATCATCTCTTTTAAAGTTATATTCATGAAATAAATATCAAAGTTAAATCGATAAATTCAAATTATATTTGAAAATTTAAAAAAGTTTGGCGTCATGACCGGTTTGAATCTCCGGCCATAAGTTTAACGATCTGCTGTCCTAAATCGTATAGTCTTTATGCTGCTCAAAGATTTCTGGAGCCAAGTCCCGAATTGCCTGAAAATGAGTCAGATAAATGTGGCCACTCAGATGAATCATCAGCTTCGAGGCTTGTAGCTTGTCCATCACCGGGCCTTTCACTTCGGCAAAATGCAGTCGAATGTTCAGTTTGGCCAATTCCGCATTTAAATCCTCCAGCATTTCCAAAGCGCTTAAATCAATGGCACTGATACTGGAGCAATTTAAAATCACATGTTGCAACTTGTCATTCAGGCTCATCTGATTGATCAGATAACCTTTGAAGCTATTGGCATTCAGAAAAGTCAGATTTTCATCAATCCGCAGTGACAGCACCCGATCGGAGGTACTGACTTGATGACGCTGAATATTACGAAAATGCTGTGTACCTTCGACCAGTCCGAGCACTGCAATATGCGGACGACTGATTCGCCATAACATCAGGATAAACGTCGATATGATCCCAATAATCAGGCCAGTGGAAATATCAATCAGCACCACACCCAGAAAGGTAATCCACATGGCAATACCATCGGCTTTAGAATAACGCCAGGCATCAAAGAAAGGCCGAAAATCGACCAGTTTCCAGATGGAAACAATAATCGTGGCGGCCAGAATGGTCAGGGGCAGATCTTCAAAAAATCCGGTAAAGAACAGGCTGACGAAAATAATCAGAATGGAGGACAAAACTCCTGCCATGGGGGATTTGGCACCGGCATCGGCATTGACCACGGTACGCGACAGACTGCCAGTAACCGGAAAGGCTGAACTGACGCCTGCACTGATATTGGCAATCCCCAAGGCAATCAATTCCTGATTACTGTTTAAATGACTGCGTTGTTGCAAGGCTGTGGCTTGAGCAATTGACAGTGATTCCACAAAGCTGATCATGGCGATCATGCTGGCACCCGGTAACAAGGTCATGACCAGTTCCCAGTTCCAGTGCGGAAAAGACAAGGGCGGAAAACCGGACGGGATTGCACCCACTGTTTTAATGCCTTGCCCCTTTAAATTCAGAAATACAATCGCTGCAATCCCGAGACATACCAGAATGAGAGGCACAGCCCGTACCAGAAAATCTGTAGAGCCGATCCGGCTTTGTACTGCCTGAGATTTTAGCAACTTGGGCAGATAGATCAGTAAAGCCATCGACAACAGGCCAAATAACAGGCTTGGTAAATGCAGGAGCGGCAGATACTCCAGGAGACTTGTTGTAAATTCTGGAATGTTATTGGCTTTTAAGGGCAGGTCGACCAAGAACTTCAATTGTCCAAAAGCAATTAATAGTGCCGAGGCAATAATAAAGCTCTGAATGACCGGATGACTGATCAGCTGAATTAAGAAACCGAAACGGAATAATCCCAAGAGCAGGGAAATAATACCGACCATGAGTGCTAATAAGGTCGCAGCTTCGATATAGACCGGTGAGCCGACTTCAAACAGTGGATTGAGCGTGGCAAAAGTCATCATTGAAATGATCGCCACCGGGCCAATCGATAAAGTCGAACTGCCACCGAGCAACGCATAAATGATCATTGGCAGGATGCTGGCATATAAGCCCATGATCGGCGGTAAACCGGCCAGCATGGCATAAGCCATCCCCTGAGGAACCAGCATCGCCACGACAATCAGTGCGGCCAGCACATCGGATTTAAATTTGACCGGCGTATAGTCGCTTAACCATGCCCAGGCAGGCAGTCTATGCAGAAGTTTAGACTTGGAATTTGGCATAAAAAGGTCTAAATCACAAATATAGATATATTATGCACAAATTCTGCTAAGAAATCTTAAGGGGTCGAATTTGTGATGATTTATGTTTTTAAAATAAATCAGCTAGGTCTGGCCTCCATTTTCTTGAAGCAGCTATAGCGATTTTCTACAAAGTCGTTATTTCTGCCAGATCAATGGGGTAGAGAAGTGTGTTTTGGCGTTAAATAGTGTTTAAAAATAAACTATTTAATTTGATTCGCACAATACAGCTGATAAAGCGTAGTCAATACCACAATCAAATTTTGATCTTTAATTGAATAATAGATCTGTTTACCATCCCGACGGGTATTCACTACATCACTTTTGCGCAGCATCATCAGTTGCTGGGAAAGTGTCGGTTGTTTAATGTCGGTAATATCTTCAATTTGTGAAACATTCAGTTCCGCTTGAGAGAGATGGCATAAAATAAGGAGACGGTCAGTATTGGCCAGAGATTTTAAAATGCCGACGACCTGTTCTGCTGAATCGCGCATAGTCGTGATTTCAAAATCGGTTTTCATCTCATATGTCCATTATAAAATTACAGCCCGCACATTATAAGGGGCTCGATGATTAATACATTGATATAATATTTAAATATTATCGGGTTTTAATCAGGTTAAATATTAGTTAAAGTTATATTTTAAACGTTGATAAATAATATAAAATCATCGAATTATTTAAAAAATATTTTGGTTTAAATTAATGCGATCAAGTGCAAATTCCATCAAACATCTACAAACGAAAAAAATGCTTGTATGATGTTTAAATGACTTGAACCAATAACATCAGGGATATCATCATGAGTACAGATTCAGCTTTTCCAACACCAAATAATTTAGGGATAGCGGTTTATAGTAATAATGCAGACGCAATTGGAAATACACCGCTAGTTCGTATTAATCGCGTAATTTCAGCTCCGGTGACTGTACTTGCCAAAATTGAAAGCCGTAATCCGGCCTTTTCAGTCAAATGTCGTATTGGTGCAGCATTAATTAACGATGCAGAAAAATCTGGAAAACTCAAACCCGGTATGCACATCGTTGAACCCACCAGTGGCAATACCGGCATTGCATTGGCCTTTGTGGCAGCCGCTAAAGGTTATGAACTGACGCTCACCATGCCTTCAAGCATGAGTATTGAACGCCGTAAAGTAGTCAAAGCTTTAGGAGCCAATCTGGTCTTGACCGATCCGGCCAAAGGCATGAAAGGGGCGATTGAAGCAGCCGAGAGTCTGTTGAATGAGAACCCGGAGCAGTATTTCCTGCCACAACAGTTTGAAAACCCAGCCAATCCTAAAATTCATGAAGAAACCACCGGCCCAGAAATCTGGGAAGCTACGGCGGGTAACGTCGATATTCTGGTCGCAGGTGTCGGAACAGGCGGAACCATTACCGGTATTTCGCGTTACTTTGAGAAAGTTAAAAATAAGCCTCTATATTCGGTGGCGGTGGAACCTGCTGAATCTGCAATTATTGGTCAGGCCAAACGCGGCGAAACGCTGACACCGGGACCACACAAAATTCAAGGTATCGGAGCCAACTTTATTCCGGGCAACCTGGATTTAGATCTGGTCGATGAAGTGATTGCCATTAATAGCGCAGAGGCAATCGAGTGGGCACGCAAAACTGCAGCTCAGGAAGGTATTTTGGTCGGCATTTCAAGTGGTGCGGCCATGGCGGCAGCGGCACAACTGGCTGCACGCCCTGAAAATGCCGGTAAAAATATTGTGGTGATTTTGCCAGATGGCGGTGAACGCTACCTGTCTTCGGTTCTGTTTGAAGATATTTCTGCCGAATAAAATTGATGCATTCAATATTTTAAACACTGCTATAAAAGCCCGAAGTCATCTTCGGGCTTTTATTTGGTTCTTGGATGAGCATCCAATCGCAATACCGCTTTATCTTTCCTAAAATATTTAAATGAAAGACTTGACCTTGCCATGCTGGGAATGTTTAAGCTATAGCATCGGCAGCAAGTTGATGCATGGAGATGGGCATGGCAGAACAAGACAGCATCCGGTTATATGAACAGCAGGTGCAGATTGGCGGTATGACCTGTGCATCCTGCGTGGCTCGGGTCGAAAAAGCCTTGAAAAAAATTGAGGGCGTGGTTGAGGCATCTGTCAACCTGTCGACTGAAAAAGCTTTTATTAAAAGCCAGCAGCCGATTGCTGCCGCTGTGCTAGTTCAAGCAATTGAAAAAACTGGCTTTGATGTACCGACGCAACAGTTTGCTTTGAATATTGAAGGCATGACCTGTGCATCTTGTGTGGCTCGCGTAGAAAAAGCCCTAAAAAAAGTAGAAGGTGTACTGGATGCACACGTGAATCTGGCCACTGAAAAGGCGCATGTGAGTCTAATCAATTCTGTGCCATTGTCCAAGTTGACTCAGGCGGTGCAAAAAGCCGGTTTTGATCTTCAGGCTGACCGGATTGAACTGGCGATTGAAGGCATGACCTGCGCCTCCTGCGTCGCGCGTGTTGAAAAAGCTTTATTAAAAGTAGACGGCGTCAGTACAGCACAAGTCAATCTGGCGACTGAAACTGCTTCGATTCAGGCATCCCGTCAGCACATCCCAGCTTTGATTGCTGCTGTAGAAAAAGCCGGTTTTAAAGCCACAGAAAAAACCAATACACATCTCTCGGCAGATCGCCATGTGGCTTTTCAGGAAAAGAAAGCCACTGAAACCGCGCAACTGAAACGGGATCTTTGGCTTGCTCTTATTCTGGCAGTCCCTGTATTTATTCTAGAAATGGGTTCACATCTGATCCCGGCTTTTCATCATTTTATTGCGCAGACGTTGGGAACCCAGAACAGCTGGTATCTGCAGTTTGTGCTGACCAGTTTGGTGCTGATTATTCCGGGACGGCGTTTTTATCAGCATGGTATTCCGGCTTTATTGCGTTTGGCGCCGGATATGAATTCTCTGGTCGCAGTCGGAACAATCGCAGCTTATGGATTTTCCTGCATTGCGACCTTTTTTCCGCAGCTGTTACCCCAGTCCACCGTCCATGTATATTTTGAAGCGGCAGCTGTCATTGTTGCGCTGATTTTACTGGGGCGGTATCTGGAAGCCAAAGCCAAAGGTAAAACCTCAGAAGCGATTCAGTATCTGGTCGGCTTGCAACCGAAAACCGCACGGGTACAACAGCATGGCAACTGGGTTGATCTGGCGATTGCCGATGTACAACAGGGCATGCTGATTGAAATCCGCCCGGGTGAAAAAGTCGCCGTCGATGGTGAAGTGGTTGCCGGGCAAAGTTATATCGATGAAGCAATGATGAGTGGTGAGCCTTTACCCGTGGCCAAACAGGCCGGGGATCAGGTGGTGGGTGGTACAGTGAACCAGAATGGAACCTTGCAAATCAGGGCCACTGCGGTCGGACAGGATTCTGTACTGGCGCAGATTATTGAGATGGTGGAACAGGCACAAGGCTCGAAACTACCGATTCAGGCGGTGGTGGATAAAGTGACTTTATGGTTTGTACCTGCCGTCATGGCACTGGCGGCCTTGACCTTCATGGTCTGGTTCCTGTTTGGGCCTGAACCCAATCTGACCTATGCATTGGTCAACGCCGTGGCGGTGCTGATTATTGCCTGTCCGTGTGCGATGGGGCTGGCAACGCCGACCTCAATTATGGTCGGAACTGGGCGTGCCGCTGAACTGGGCGTGCTGTTTCGTAAGGGTGAAGCTTTACAGTTATTGCAGCAAACCCAAGTCGTCGCACTTGATAAAACCGGAACCTTGACTGAAGGAAAACCGTTGCTGACGGACTTTGAAGTCACAGCAGATTTTAATCAGCAGACTGTATTGCAACTGGTGGCTTCGGTTGAAGCCAAGTCAGAACATCCGATTGCCCATGCCATTGTTCAGGCAGCTCATGAGCAACAACTGGAACTGAGTGAAGTCACAGATTTTGATTCGATCACCGGCGCAGGGGTCAAGGCACAGGTAGCTGGTCAGCAGCTGCATATTGGGGCTGAACGTCTGATGCAGAACTTAGGTCTAAATGTCGATCTGTTTCGGTCTACTGCACAAAAACTCGGTGATCAGGGCCGTAGTCCCTTATATGTGGCGATCAATCAAAAGCTGGCGGCGATTATTGCCGTCGCGGATCCGATTAAAGCAACTACCTATAGTGCGATTCAGGCCTTGCATGAGCAGGGTCTGAAAGTGGCGATGATCACCGGTGACAATCAGCATACCGCGCAGGCCATTGCCAAACAGCTGAAAATTGATCAGGTAATTGCGGAAGTTTTACCGCATGAGAAAGTGGATGCGGTACATCGACTCCAGCAGCAATATGGCATACTCACTTTTGTCGGGGACGGAATCAATGATGCCCCGGCACTGGCACAGGCTGATGTTGGCATGGCGATTGGTACAGGCACCGATGTCGCGATTGAGGCAGCCGATGTGGTGTTGATGTCAGGTAATTTACAGCATGTGGCCACCGGAATTGGTCTGAGTCAGGCCACCATGCGCAATATCCGGCAGAACCTGTTCTGGGCCTTTGTCTATAATATTGCTTTAATCCCGATTGCCGCCGGGGTGCTCTATCCATTCTGGGGCATCTTGTTATCGCCGATGTTTGCCGCAGGCGCGATGGCATTGTCTTCCGTGTTTGTTGTCACTAATGCTTTGAGATTAAAAGCCTACAAAGCGGTACAGTTCAAGGAGCAAGCAGGATGAATATTGGTCAGGCGGCAAAACGTTCCGGCATCTCTGCAAAAATGATTCGTTATTATGAAGACATCGGATTGTTGCCTGCTGCGAAACGAAGCGATGCAGGTTATCGGGTTTATACTGATGCGGACATTAAAACCTTAAGTTTTATTCAACATGCACGCGAACTCGGCTTTTCTTCAGAGCAGATGAAAGAATTACTCGGCCTGTGGCTGAACAGCTCACGTCAGAGTAGCGAGGTGAAACAGCTGGCCGAAAAACATATCCAGTTTTTACAACAGAAAATTGCCGATATGCAGCATATGCTGGTGATATTACAGCAATCGGTGGAGCAGTGTGCCGGCAATGAACAGTCCGATTGCCAGATTCTAAAACAGATTGAACAGGGTGTCGTCCCTGAGCAGCACTGAGCTGATCTGCAGCTCAGGTTAAATATAATCTGCCCAATCACATTAATTTTTAAAGCGATCCTATGGAGCTAAATATGAAATTCCGTATTGAAAATATGACTTGTGGTGGTTGTGCGCGTAGTGTCACTGCAACGATTAAAGACCTGGATGAAAATGCCACTGTTAATATTGATGTGGTGAGCAAACTGGTGGAAGTTGACTCGACTGTGAGCGAAGCTGAAATTGTGGCAGCTTTAACTGAAGATGGTTTTCCACCAGTAAGCGCCTGATTTTCAAGTTCTGTAATGGCTATTGATATAGCTAAACAAAAAATGCCTGATTGAGTCAGGCATTTTTTTGATTTATAAAAGATTACGATTATACCGAGGAGATTTTATCCGGGGTCATCAATGCCTGATTCACATACAGTTTGATCAGACGTTCACGCGAACCAATTGCTTTTTGATAATGGGTCGAATTTAATAATAATGACGCACCATAAGTCACCGTCCAGATATAGGATAAATAATCCCGAATCGACATGGCACTTTCGAGTGAAACCAGATAATCATGGGTCATGTCTTTAATCCGGATAATCCGTTCTTCGCGAATCCGATAAAGCTCCTGAAATAAATCTTTCAGATTCTTTTCATTATTGGTTAAACGCTCTTCAATCACATGCAACAGGATGGTGCGATTGGAATTGAGCATGTGATAGAGCATATATTGCGAAACATAATTTTTAATATCGTTATTATATTTTTTTGATATTTCCAGAATTCTTTTTTCATTCAGAATAATTAGTTCTAAATATAACTGGTTCTTGCTTTTGAAATGCTTGTAGATCGTTCCTTTCGCGATGTCCAGTTCACTGGCAAGTTCACTCAGGGTAATGTCCTGATTATTGTCCAGTAGCAGGCTTTCAGCCATGCTCAGGATCTTCTCTTTACGAAGAAGGAAGTTCTGCTGTCTTACAGTCGTCATCTTCTTGGTCCATATTTTTCGAAAAAGAACCTTTCAAGAATATTCAATTTTACCCAAGATAGCTATAAAACTAAGGTCGTGATATTTATCTAAATTTGTATATTTATACAACATTTGGGTACAGCGTAAAATCTCTATAACGCGTTGCTAAAAATCTTGTCAAGAAAACTGAACCCTAGAGATCAACTTTGCTAAATAAAATTCCATTTTCAGCATAATTATTTTATTGTTTCAGCACATCAAGTGAAATCATTATTCGGTTTAAGACCGTCCTGGCAAAGGATTATAGTGGTGAATAAAGAATCATTTTAAGCCTGCTTGGTTCAGTAAATAACGGTGACATAAAGCTTGGGTTTTTAAATTTTATGTCGCTTATTTAGTTGAATGAGATTTACTGCTGGATTAATTCGAGATGATGATTTTCGATTGATATGCATTGATTGAAGTAAAATCATAAAAAAGATTTTCATTAATCAATGATTATAAAACGCTCAGCAACAGAATTGAGTATCACCAGTTAAGGAATGTAAGAATGCCTATTTATAATGCGCCGCTAAAAGACATGGAATTTATTTTAAATGATGTGTTTCAAGCTGAACAATTTTGGCAAGGTAATGAAAATCTTGCACATTTAGATATGGCAACTGCAAATGCAATTCTGGAAGAGATGGCCAAATTTTCCAAGAATGTCATTCTTGACCTGAATCGTCCTGCGGATGAAGAAGGTGGTGCTCAGTTTAAACATGGTGAAGTGACCACACCTACAGGCTTTAAAGATGCCTTTAAGCAGTTTGCTGAAGGTGGCTGGGTAGGTTTAGGTGCCAGTGAAGAATGGGGCGGGCAGAATATGCCAAAAATGCTGACCGTGCTGGCCGATGAAATGATCTGGAGTACCAATCCATCATTTATGCTTTACCCGCTGTTAACCGTGGGTGCAGGCATGGCGATTAATGATCGTGCTTCACAAGAACAGAAAGAAACTTATTTACCAAAATTCTATACAGGCGAATGGTCGGGCACCATGTGTCTGACTGAGCCACATTCAGGTACTGATCTTGGCATAATCAAAACCAAGGCTGAACCCAATGAAGATGGCAGCTATAACATCAGCGGTACCAAAATCTTTATTACCAGCGGTGAACATGACCTGAGTGAAAATATCATTCATCTGGTGTTGGCAAAAACACCAAATGCACCCGCCGGTTCACGTGGCATTTCCCTGTTTATTGTGCCGAAATTTCTGGTGAATGCAGATGGTTCACTCGGTGAACGTAATGCAGTATCTGCGGGTTCAATCGAACATAAGATGGGAATTAAAGGCTCAGCGACCTGCGTCATGAACTTTGATGGTGCCAAAGCTTATATGGTCGGTAACGAAAATGAAGGACTGGCCGGCATGTTCGTGATGATGAACTACGAACGTCTGTCGATGGGAATTCAGGGCATTGGCGCGGCAGAATTTGCTTATCAGAATGCGGCACAATATGCGACAGACCGTTTACAGGGACGCGCCTCGACCGGTGCGAAATCACCGGAAAAACCAGCCGATTCGATTCTGGTACATGGTGATGTGCGCCGGATGTTGCTGAATGTGCGCGCCAACAATGAAGCATCTCGTGCCTTTGCTGTCTATGTCGGTCAGCAGCTGGATATCACCAAATATTCGACCGATGCTGAAGCGGTGCGTAAAGCGACCGACCGTGTGGCTCTGTTAACCCCAATTGCCAAAGCATATCTGACTGATAAAGCATTGGATTCTGCACTGGAAGCGCAAATGTGCTTCGGTGGTCATGGTTATATCCGTGAATGGGGTATGGAACAATGTATTCGCGATCTGCGCATTTCACAGATTTATGAAGGCACCAATGGCGTACAGGCAATTGACCTGATTGGCCGTAAAACCACCAAATGTAAAGGTGCTTATATCGCAGAGTATATCGCTGAAATCCGCGAGTTCGCCCAAGGTCTGGATGATTCATTGACGGTTAAAACGGCGACATTAGAGACCTGTCAGCAACTGGAAGACGTCACCAGCTTTATCGTCGAGCAGTCTCAACTGAATCCGGACTTTGCCAACTCGATTGCTGTCGATTATCTGCATGCGGTGGGTCTGCTCAGCTTTGTATATATGTATGCGCGTATCAGCAAAGCTGCAGCAACGAAAGACGATAGCTACTTCCAGAACAAATTGGTACTGGCGAATTATTATGTCGCCAAAGTTCTCCCGGATTTGAATGCCCGAATCCAGCGTATTCAGGCAGGTGCAGAACTGGTCATGCAATTACCTGAAGACTATTTCACTGCACAGGCTTAAACAGGCAAGTATTGCGAAGGACAAACACCGCAGAGCTTCTGCTGTGCGGTGTTAAATAACAATGATGAAAAAGGATGAGATTAGAATGATTGTAATTGTAGAAGCTGTACGTACCGCAATGGGCGGTTTTCAAGGCTCACTTTCAAGCTGTACGGCGCCTGATTTGGGTGCTGTGGCGATCAAGGAAGCTGTAGCTCGTGCAGGTTTAACTGCAAACGATATTGATGAAGTCATTATGGGCTGTGTACTGCCGGCGGGTTTAAAACAGGGCCCGGCACGTCAGGCCATGCGTCAAGCCGGCTTACCGGATTCAACAGGTGCCACCACGATCAATAAAATCTGTGGCTCAGGCATGAAAGCGGTGATGCAGGCAGCAGATGCAATCAAAGCGGGTTCGGCTGAAATTGTGGTCGCAGGTGGCATGGAATCTATGTCTAATGCGCCATATTTGATGGACAAGGCACGTGCCGGTTTCCGTATGGGACATGGCAAAGTCACGGATCACATGTTTCAGGAAGGTCTGGAAGATGCAGAAACAGGTCTGTCGATGGGAATTCTGGCACAGGAAATGGCAGATAAAAAAGGTTATACACGCGAACAACAGGACGATTATGCCATTGGCTCATTAAATAAAGCGGTGACGGCTGTTCAGCAAGGCTTCTTTAAAGATGAAATCGTAGCAGTCACTGTCAGCAACCGTAAAGGCGATGTGGTGGTTGAGCAGGATGAACAACCTTTAAATGCCAAAGCAGACAAAATTCCAAGCTTGCGTCCAGCCTTCAAAAAAGACGGAACCATTACCGCAGCAAATGCCAGTTCAATTTCAGACGGTGCTTCAGCACTGGTGGTCACCTCTAGTGAAATTGCTGCACAGCGTAACTTAAAACCGCTGGCTAATATTCTGGCCTATGCCAGCCATTCGCAGCATCCTTCGGAATTCACCATTGCACCTGTCGGTGCGATTGAAAAAGTGCTGAAAAAAACCGGTTGGGATGCCGCCGATGTGGACCTTTGGGAAATCAATGAGGCTTTTGCCATGGTGACGATGCTAGCCATTGATGGCTTTGAACTGGATACTGCAAAAGTCAACATCAACGGTGGCGCATGTGCGCTCGGTCATCCACTGGGGTCTTCTGGTTCCCGTATTATTGTGACCTTGATTCATGCCTTAAAACGTACTGGTGGCAAGAAAGGTATTGCCGCACTGTGTATCGGGGGCGGTGAAGCAACTGCGATTGCAGTGGAACTGGTTTAAGTCCAGCCAAAATTCAATGCTCGAATTAGCAAAATTAATTATTGATTGATTCAGACGCTAATGCTCTTGGTTCACCAGGAGCAGACGCCTCTTTATTTTATATTTTTGAGATTTTTTATGAACGGTTTAGAGCGCATTCGTTTGCTCCCATTACAAGATAAAGTCGTATCTGTCGAAAAAGCACTACAACTGATTCAAGATGGCGATGTAGTTGGTTTAAGTGGTTTTGGGGGGGGCAGGTGAAGCGAAAACTGTGCCTTTGGCCTTGGCTGAATATGCACAGAAGTATCCAAGTCATATTACCTTGGCGACAGGCGCAAGTCTGGGGAACCGGATTGATGGAAAACTCAATGAAGCACATGTCATAACCCGCCGTTATCCTTATCAGGCAGATCCTTCTTTACGTAAAGCGATTAATGCCGGTGAAGTGATGTATGTCGATCAGCATCTCTCTGAACTGGCCGATAATATCCGTCATAAAAACTTGCCAGCGATTAATGTGGCTGTAATTGCTGCAACTGCGATTACTGAAGACGGTCAGATTATTCCGACAGGCTCTTGCGGAAATTCTGCAAATTTCATCGAAATGGCAGATCGGGTCATTATTGAAATTGATATGACGATTAATCCCGTACTAGAAGGTGTTCACGATATCTATGTACCTCAAGCGCGCCCAAACCGCGAGCCAATTCCTCTGACTCAAGCCAGTGACAAAATTGGAACAATCGGGATTCATGTTGCACCTGAAAAAATTTCTGCGATTGTCATCAATGAGATTCCAGACACGTCCTTTGGCATGGACGAACCGGATCAAGAAACGCTGGCGATTGCCAGTCACCTGATTCATTTCTTTGAACAGGAAGTGGCAGCAGGGCGTTTACCTGAAAATCTGGGGCCGCTGCAATCCGGTGTGGGCTCCGTGGCCAATGCGGTCTTTGCCGGCTTCGAACATTCCAATTTCAATAATCTGGAAATGTATTCTGAAGTCTTGCAGGATTGCACTTTCCAGCTTATCGATTCAGGCAAGATGACCTTTGCTTCAGGTTGCTCCATGACCCTGACCGATGACTGTGCCGCACGAGTGATGAACAATTTTGATCGATACAAAGATAAAATTGTCTTGCGTCCACAGGAACTTTCCAATAATCCTGAACTGATTCGCCGTCTCGGGATTATTGCGATTAATACAGCACTTGAGTTTGATATTTACGGAAATGTGAATTCAACCCATGTTACTGGAACCAAGATGATGAACGGCATTGGAGGCTCGGGAGATTTTACCCGTCATGCGCATATTGCCATCTTTGTGACCAAATCCTATGCCAAAGGTGGTGCGATTTCTTCAGTCGTTCCCCTAGTCAGCCATACCGACCATACCGATCATGACGTTGATATTCTGGTGACTGAGCAAGGTTTGGCAGATCTGCGCGGTTTGGCACCGCGTGAACGTGCCCGCAAGATTATCGATATCTGTGCTCATCCAGATTACCGCGAAAGTTTAAATTATTATTTTGAGCGTGCCTGTGCGCGTGGTGGTCAGACACCGCATTTGTTGAATGAAGCTTTGTCTTGGCATGCCCAATTTGAAGAAACCGGTTCAATGAAAACCGCTTAATACGTTTAATCACATTGATCGTCAAATAAAGCCCGTCGTATACGGGCTTTATTCATTTTATTACATTCAGTTTTTTGTCGTTTAGAGATCATTTGGATGATTTAAAAACTTTTTCCAGTACATGCCGATGTATAAATCGAAGCTTGTCTTTTACCGCTTCGGTCAGCTTGAATGGGTAGGCGTCTTCCAGACCCATACAACGGTTCAAGGCATTTAAATTAAAGGTTAAGGTAACCCAGTTTGCAAGAATATGTTCAACATCCTGTCCGCCAATTGGACATTCTTTAAAATCCATGCTGGCCAGATAGCCACCATTGCCAATAACGCGGATTCCAGCATAGTAAGCAGTTTCCAGTGTTTCCATCATATGCAGATAATGCGCCCAGGTTTCTGCCCAGTCTTCCCAAGGATGTGCGGTGGCATAAGCACTAATATAGTTTTCCTGCCAGTTGATCGGGGCGCCGTCATTATAATAAGTTTGCAGCGCCTCACTGTAATTTTGCCGCTCATCACCAAAATAGTGACGAAACTCTTCAATCAGTTCCGGATGTAAGTGTTGCATCAGTGCAAAATAGTAATGTCCGCTTTCATGGCGAAAATGGCCCAATAAAGTCCGGTAATTTTCTCCCATATTCACGCGCGTTGTTTCACGATACACCACATCCGCCTCAATCGCATTTAAGGTAATCACACCATTGGCATGACCAATCAAAACCGGCTGATCATCTTCAGGCAGTAAAAAATCAAAACGCAGGCCAAATGGATCATCTTCAGATTTTTTGGGGCGTGGCATCATGTTCATACGCTGCGCCAAATAAAGGAAGCGGCGTTTGGCCTCTTCCAGTCGAAACCAGTAAATCAGGTTCTCTGAATTTTCCAGATCAGGAATCACATGAGTGAGTTGACAGGACTCACAAAAATCTTCATCTTCATTACTGGGAATCATCCAGTTACATACCTGATAGTGCGTATAGTTATGACAGGGTTTATAACTGGCATGATGATAATTTTTGGAGACTGGAATCCATTGATCAGCACTCTGCTTTTTAAATGAGCACAATTCTTTTTCCGAAGCGACATAGCCGATTGGTGACATACAATGATCACAGACTGATTTGTAAAAAAATAGCTGTTGCTGGCAGACGGCGCATTCAAAATGTTTCATCTAAACTCCCTGTAGGGAAGCAAACTGTCTAGAATGCCTACCTAAATTTCATCCTATTGTAATAACATCATAAAAATTTTAATAAAAACTCTATATGGCTGAATTGTAAGTGGAGGATGCTTGGCATTATATTGTGAGCTAAATAACTTGTTATTTTTAATAGAAAAAGATTGCTTAGAGAAATACAAATTGACAGATGATCTGTTTTTGCAAAAAAGCCAGGTTAAGGTGAAATTTAAAATAATATGAAAATTAGAAAAGCTACTGTTCAGGATACATCTGCTATCGTAGAAGTCATTGCGCCATTTGTAGAGGCTGTCACTACGGCAGAAGAGGGACGCTTACGTTTTAAAGCTGAAGTAATTCAAACCATCTTTGAACGGCCAGATATTTATTATTATGTGGCTGAAATTGACTGCAGAATAGTCGGTGTTGTGGCTTATATAGCGCCGGCACATTTCATGCATTTTTTCTTGAATAAGGCTTATCAAGGTCAAGGTTACGGTCGCCAAATGTGGCGCTTTTTAGAAAATCAGATTCGTAGCCAAGGTCATCAATCTATTACTGTAAAATCCAGTTTATATGCTTTGGATATTTATAAACGCTTCGGTTTTGTTGAAATGGGCGAATACACTGAGGAAAATGGCATTCGTTTTATTCCCATGCGAAAAGACTATTTAGCTGAAATTTAAACTATCTAAAAACAATCCAAACTTTCCGCTATTCACCTTCACTCCATTTTTAATTAGTCATGCCTTTTACTTAGGCATAGAATTGGTTCACTTTTGTTATATATGCAAATCATTTTATGGCAATCAGTTGGATCTTTTTCACCTTAATGGCTGCATTTATGCAGGCATGGCGCAATGCATTTCAAAAACAGCTGAGCACTACGGTCGATGTTTGGGGGGTCACGCTGGCACGGTTTATCTTTGCCTTACCTTTTGCCATGGTCTATCTATACAGCCTGTATCACTTCAAGCCCGTTGAAAATATTATCCATTTTACTCCCAGGTTTTGGGTCTATATTGTGATTGCCGGTTCGAGCCAGATTTTAGCAACTGCATTGATGGTGAAGCTGTTTCAACAAAAAAATTATGCGATTGGGGTCGGTTTGGCTAAAAGTGAAGCCATTCTTGCCGCCGTCATTGGTGTCGTGTTTTTAGCCGATCATTTATCGGTACTGGCCTGGATCGGTGTGGTACTCGGTGCTTATGCTGTATTCCTGCTGAGTAAAGGCCAGCAGATCAGTGGATTTTCTGCCCAGACCTTAGCGATTGGAATCGGCAGCGGCTTAAGTTTTGCGATTACCTCACTCTTGGTCAGGGAGGCGAGTCTGGAGCTAAGCACATTGCCAACTGTCCATCGTGCTGCATGGGTACTGCTGATGGTCATCAGTTTTCAATGCATCAGTATGCTGATCTATCTGAGTCTATTTAGCCGCCAGACTTTAGTGGCCATGTGGCAACGCTTGAGATTAACCTTTAAAGTCAGCGTGTGCAGCTTTATGGCATCGCTGGGCTGGTTTACTGCCATGAGCATGATGAGTGTGCCCGTTGTCAAAACACTAGGTCAAATCGAGATTTTATTTAGTATGCTGATTTCTGCATATTTCTTTAAGGAGAAACTGGCACGTGCCGAGCATTGGGGGCTGGGCTTGGTGGTGATCGCTGCGATTTTGGTCATTTGGGCTTAATGCTGACTCCATCTTGATAAAAAAAAGCCACTGATGATGATCAGTGGCTTTTTCCTTTTTTGAGCAGTTTAAGCTGCAATAAATGCCTGAACTGCCTGATTAAACGCTTCAGGTTGCTCGACATTGGAAATATGCGATGCATTGATTTCAAACAGTTGGCTATTGGCAATGCTGGCTTGCATCGACTGACCATCAGCAACAGTCGTTACAGGATCTTGCTGACCTGCCACAATCAATACAGGAACTGAAATTGTCTTTAACTGTTCACGTAAATCCGCTTTAGCCAAAGCTTCACAGCAACTCGCATAACCTTCCGGGCTGCCAGCTCCAAGGTCGTTTGAAAGTTCTGCAACAATTGCTGCGTTGCTTTGAATAAAGGGTTCGGTAAACCAGCGTGATGCTGCGGTCGATGCAATCGGTGCCAAGCCTTGCTCACGCACCAGTGCAGCACGTTCCAGCCAGGCCTGTTCCTGACCGATTTTGGCTGCCGTATTACACACAATCACTTGGTTAAAGCGTTCTGGGCGGTTAATTGCCAGCCATTGGCCAGTCAGACCACCCATGGAAATGCCACAGAAAGCAGCTTTCTGGATATTTAAATGATCCAGTAGATTCACTACATCTTGACCCAGTTGATCCAGGGTATATGGCCCTTGTGGTGCGCTCGAGCCACCGTGACCACGGGTGTCATAACACACCACGAAATAATCTTTCTGGAAAAATTCAATTTGTGGCTGCCACATGCTGAATTTGGTGCCCAATGAATTGGAGAACACAATTGCAGGTTTAGAGGCATCCCCAAAAGTCTGGTAATTAATTTGTGCATCGTTAGATGTAAATGTTGGCATTAAAATCCCTCCCGACCTCCCTTTAAAAAAGGGAGGGGAAATTTTCATTAAGTGATATTGCTTTTAGACGCGTTCGATAATCAAAGCAATACCTTGACCGACACCAATACACATTGAACATAGTGCATATTGACCGCCAGTTTGTTCCAGCTGGTTCAAGGCAGTGGTCACCAGACGTGCACCAGAGGCGCCGAGTGGATGACCCAAGGCAATTGCGCCACCGTTCGGATTGACTTTTTCCGAGCCGTCTTCAATGCCTAGATCACGGGTACATGCCAGTGCTTGGGCCGCAAAAGCTTCATTCAGTTCGATCACATCCATCTGCTCTAGCGTTAAGCCGGTTTGAGCAAGTAGCTTTTTGATAGCAGGTGCCGGGCCAAAGCCCATGATGCGCGGCTCAACACCCACAACTGTTGAGCCAATAATTTTGGCACGTGGTTTTAAACCGTATTGCGCAATCGCTTCATCAGACGCGATCAGTAGGGCGGCAGCACCATCGTTAATGCCTGAAGCATTACCGGCTGTAACTGTACCATCTGCTTTGACCACAGGTTTCAGTTTTGCCAGAGCTTCTGCAGTGGTAGAGGCACGTGGATGTTCATCTTTATCTACGACCACCGGATCGCCTTTACGTTGTGGAATCACCACCGGAATGATTTCTTTATCAAAGAAACCCTTGGCTTGTGCTGCGGCTGTACGTTGCTGGCTGCTCAGGGCAAATTTGTCCTGATCTTCACGGTTAATCCCAAACTGTTCAGCGACATTTTCAGCCGTTTGCGGCATGGTTTCTACACCGTACATGTCTTTGAGTTTCGGGTTAATGAAACGCCAGCCCATGGTGGTATCTTCGATTTTCTGACTACGGCCATAGGCGGTTTCTGATTTGCCCATGACAAAGGGTGCACGAGACATTGACTCGACACCACCGGCAATGATCAGATGGGCTTCACCCGCTTTAATCGCACGCGCAGCCATGGAGATAGTATCTAGCGATGAACCACATAGGCGGTTGACTGTAGTTGCAGGCACTTGATAAGGCACACCTGCAAGCAGCGCTGACATGCGGCCAACGTTACGGTTATCTTCACCGGCCTGGTTGGCACAGCCATAGATCACATCATCGACCTGTTCCCAGTTCACCGATGGATTACGTTCTATTAAGGCCTTGATTGGAAGTGCACCGAGATCATCAGTACGAACAGGAGCGAGGCCACCGGCATAACGGCCGAATGGGGTACGGATGGCATCGATAATATATGCGTTTTTCATGTTTTTACTTTCCAAATCTTTGAATCCCTCCCAACCTCCCTTTACTAAAGGGAGGCGTTTTTCCCGGAATTTAAAGGGTGAAAGTCCCTCCTTTAATAAAGGAGGGATTTAGGGAGGATTTATGAATTAGTTTTGAGTCGCATCAATCAGCTTGGCGCCAGTCAATGACTGCAATTCTTCGAATGACAGACCTTCGACTTTCTCAATCACTTTCATGCCTTCGCTGGTGATATCAATCACACACAGGTCGGTATAGATACGATCCACACATTTCAAACCAGTCGCCGGATAAGACAGTTCAGCCACAATTTTTGGCTCGCCTTTCTTCGTGACGTGATCGGTGGTGATGAAAACTTTCTTGGCACCCACAGCCAAATCCATTGCACCGCCCACAGCCGGAATCGCATCCGGTGCGCCAGTATGCCAGTTGGCCAGATCACCATTTTCAGCAATCTGGAAGGCACCCAATACCGCGATGTCTAAGTGACCGCCACGCATCATTGCGAAAGAATCACCGTGATGAAAGAAAGAACCGCCTTCCAGTAAGGTTACGAATTCTTTGCCGGCATTGATCAGCTCAGGATCGCGGTCTTCTTCAGCAGGAGGAGGACCGAATGCCAACAGGCCATTTTCAGAATGCAGGAATACATCTTTATCTGAAGGCAGGTAGCTGGAAATTTTGGTTGGCAAGCCGATGCCCAGGTTGACATAGGCACCATCAGGAATGTCTTGTGCCACACGTTCAGCGATCTGGTCACGGGTCAGTTTGGTATAGCTCATTATTTATCTCCGATGCCAATTATTGTGCAGGTTTAACTTGAACAACGTGTTGAACAAAAATTCCCGGGGTGATGATGTGCTCTGGATCCAGTGCACCGAGTTCCACGACTTCAGACACCTGAGCAATGGTGATATCTGCGGCCATCGCCATGATCGGGCCAAAGTTACGGGCAGATTTGCGATATACCAGATTGCCCCAACGGTCGCCTTTAGAGGCTTTAATCAAAGCAAAGTCCGCTTTAATTGGATTTTCTAAAACGAAGTCTTTGCCTTCGTAATTTAAAGTCGGTTTGCCTTCAGCCAGCAAGGTACCAAAACCGGTAGGCGTGTAGATTGGACCTAAGCCCATACCTGCGGCCTGAATACGGCAAGCCAGATTACCTTGAGGAACCAGTTCCAGTTCGATCTTACCTGCACGGTAAAGTTCATCGAATACCCAGGAATCAGACTGACGCGGGAAAGAGCAAATGATTTTACGTACAGCCCCGGCTTTCAGCAGTTTCGCCAAACCGTAGTCGCCATTGCCGGCATTGTTATTGACGATAATTAAGTCTTTGATACCCAATTCGATCAGACCATCAATCAGTTCAGCAGGCTGACCTGCTGTACCGAAACCACCAATCATGATGGTTGAACCATCTTTGATCTGGGAGAGTGCTTCTTTCAATGATAATGAACTTTTATCTATCATAATCTGGTCCTTTCATATCCTAAACTTATGGATGTCTTTAAACTCATTTTGAATCTGATGCTGCAAGCGGAACAGCGTTACGGTCTTTCTGTGACAATACAAAGTGCGCCACCAAACCAATACAAATCCCCCAAAAGACTGAGCTCAGTCCAAGGAACTGCATACCAGATGCAGTCGCCAAAAAGGTGATTAGGGCAGCATCACGTTGTGATTCTTTGCCCATTGCAACGGAAATATTGGTGGCAATTGCACCGAGCAATGCCAGTCCTGCCAAAGCCGCAATGAGTTCTTTGGGCATCAGGCTAAACAGCATGACAATGCTGCCGGCAAATAAGCCGCCTAAAATATAAAAAAGCCCATTGGCCACGCCGGCGATATAACGCTTTTCTTTCAGTTCATGGGCATCTTTACCCAAACATAAAGCAGCCGTGATTGAGGCCAGTACAATGGTAATGCCGCCTACACAGGCCACCGCAAGCGAAGCAATACTGGTCACACTAATAATAGGTTTGGCCGGCATGTCATAACCGCTGAGCTTGATAATGCTCATGCCTGGTAAAAACTGGCCAGAAAGACTGACTAAAATCAACGGTAGTGCCAGATTCAAGGTAGAGTTCCAGGTCCATTCCGGGGCAATAAATTGTGGAATCGCCAAGCTAAAATCAGCGTTCACCGGGTTAATTTTACCCAGTAACAGACTTAAAACCACACCTGCCACCAATACCCAAACCATGGCATAGCGTGGGCTGAAACGCTTGGCCAGTAAAAATACTGCCAGCATGCCAAACACAATGTAGGGCATGGTATCGGTTGCCGTAAACAGACCTAAACCAAACTGCAATAAAATCCCGGCCATCATTCCGGCAGCCACTTCCTGAGGAATCCAGGACAGCAATTTGTCGAAATAACCGGTGATCCCAATGAAAAAAATCACCACGGCAGAGGTGATATAGGCAGCAACCGCTTCATTGAGCGAAATATCAGGAAAAAGCGTGACTAATAAAGCCGTTCCGGGTGCAGACCAGGCAGTCACCACCGGTATTTTGTATTTAATCGATAAGAAAATACCGGCAAGTGCAGCACCAATAGAAATTCC
Source organism: Acinetobacter sp. YH12106 (assembly GCF_013418995.1). NCBI lineage: Bacteria > Pseudomonadati > Pseudomonadota > Gammaproteobacteria > Moraxellales > Moraxellaceae > Acinetobacter > Acinetobacter sp. YH12106. The sequence continues at coordinate 24,843 of NZ_VPAV01000011.1, read as the reverse complement.
CCAAATCCATGAAATCATCATGTCTGGGGAAACTTGGGCTTGTTGAGCAGCCTGGAAAAAAATGATTAGTGGGCCTGAATAGGAAATCAGGACTGCTAAAAATCCTGCAACAGTCGCTGAAATTGACCAATCATTTTTTAATGTCTGAAACAGGGTGTTCATTGGTGATGTGCCTCCTTGCGTCAAACCATGATCCTGTTAAAAAAAAGTCATGATCAGGACTTAGCCCTGATCACCACCACCGACCGGTACGACGGTACCAGTCATATACGATGATTCATCCGAAGCCAGGAATACAATGGCATTCACCTGTTCCTGAATCGTACCGTAGCGACCCATAAAAGTACGGTCAATGGTCTGATCAACCACTTGCTGCATCCAGTCTTTTTCTGATTCAGTCAGCGGATTGGCATTGCGTGGCACTTTACGCGGTGGTGCTTCGGTACCGCCAGTTGCGATCGCATTGACACGAATTCCATCTTTGGCATGTTCAAAGGCGAGGGAAGCGGTCAAACCGTTCACACCACCTTTAGATGCTGAATATGGAACACGGTTAATACCACGTGTGGCAATAGAAGATACGTTTACAATTGTACCTTTCTGATTTTTAATCATTTCTGGAAGAACTGCACGGCAGCACCACAGCGTTGGGAACAGTGAACGGTTCACTTCCTTGATAATTTCCTCTTCAGAAAATTCTTCGAAAGGCTTCATCCAAATCGCGCCACCAACATTGTTGATCAGGACATCGACACGGCCATAAGTTTGCAGCGCTTTGGCGACAACAGATTCTGCGCCGGCAAAGGTTTCCAGATTGGCTTTGACAGTAATCGCATCACCGCCAGTGGCTTCAATTTCAGCCAGAACTTCCTCTACAAAAGGGGAAAGATCCGCCATGACGACTTGTGCGCCTTCGCTTGCCACTTGCAGCGCTACACCGCGCCCGATGCCTTGGGCAGCACCGGTCACGATCACGACTTTATTTTCAAATCTTTTTGCACGGTTCATTCTATTCTCCGGTTCAGTCTGAACTTAGTTTGCAGAGAATTTTTCAAACAGGAAGTTTGCAGGTTTAACGCCTTCAGCATCTAACCAGCCGCGAACTGCTTCAACCATTGGCACAGGACCACACAGATAAATATCCACATCACCCGCATTGAGCCATTCTTTTTCGATATGACCGGTCACATAGCCTTTACGCTCATGATTAGATTCTGGATTTGCAATCACAGTACGGTATTCGAACCAAGGGAATTTATCTTGCAGCTCATTTAGTTTTTCAATCGCCACCAGGTCAAAATCATTGGTCACACCAAACACCAGACGCACTGGATGTTCTGAACCTTTTTCTTCTAAGACTTGCAGCATCGACATAAACGGCGCGATCCCTGTACCACCCGCGAGCATCAGCACTGGACGGGTCACATTACGCAGGTAGAAGCTACCAAATGGACCCGTGAAAGTCATTTTGTCGCCAGCTTTGGCATTGACGCTTAAAAATTCACTCATTTTACCGTTTGGCACGTTACGTACCACAAACCCGGTTAAACGGTTACCTGGTTTTGAACTGAATGAATAAGAACGGGTTTCAGTCGTTCCCGGGATACCGACATTGACATATTGACCTGCAAGGAAGTGAATGTCTGCCTGACCTTCGTCTAACTGAATATCAAAAGTAATAGTCGAGTCAGATAAGTTCTCTACGCGTGCCAAAGTACCCTGGAACGCGTGAATTTCAGTTTTACAAACTTCTGATGAGGCTTGAATCTGGAAAACTGCGTCTGAAGTCGGTTTACACTGACAGGCCAGAATATAGCCTTCTGCAGCTTCTTCAGGTGTTAATGCATCTTCAATATAAGTTTCTTCAGGCATGTCAAACGAACCTGATTCACAAAACGCACGACACGTTCCACAAGCACCATCACGGCAGTCCAAAGGAATATTGATCTTTTGACGGTAAGCTGCGTCTGACAGGGTTTCTCCGTCAGAAACAGAAATAAAACGTGTAACGCCATCTTCAAATTGAAGTGCAACATTGTGGTTTGACATGGCTGAATATCCTATATAAATCTTTGTAACTAAGCCTCTCAGTCAATTTTCCATCTGACTGAAAGGCTTGACCTAGCTGTAAAAACAGTCTTAGAGGTGATAAATGTCGATGACCTGGTTGATGTAATCGTTTTTCAATACCACGTATTTGCTTAAAATTTGTGGTTTATCGCCTGAAAAATCGATTTCATAACGAGACATACCGAAATAGCTGTAACTTGTTTTGTAACGGAAGCTCAAAGTATTCCAGTTAAAACGTACAGTCACTTTGTCGCCATCACGTTCAACAATTTCAATATTGCTGAGGTTATGGCAGGTACGTGTGTCCGGCATGGTTGCAGATGAACGTTCAGTCTTGATCCGGAACACGCGGTCTTCTAAACCTTGACGATCTGGATAGTAAATCAACGAGATTTCAGACTGCGGATCTGTGATCAGTTTGTCATCATCATCCCAAGCTGGCATCCAGAAAGACGCAGTAGGGGCATAACAAGTTAACCAGTCATCCCATTGTTCATCATCTAAAAAGCGTGCTTCCTGATACAGGAACTGCGCAATATTTTCTAAAGTGATGTCGCTCATGCGTTTTCTCCTTCAGTCGATGCTGCAATTTCTTTCTCAGACGCGATACCTTTCTTGATTAGTTCCAACCAATATTGATGCTGAGCCAGATACAGACCTTCATCTTCCGTTTTAATACCAGATAGTTTTGGTTTTAAACCGATTTCGTTCGCTGCATCATCTGGACCATGGATCCAGTGTTTTGAACCGCGACACATGTCGTTCCATTCCAGTGCAATACCGGCATAACCTGCCTGACAGGCACGGAATTCTTCAAGATCGTCTGGCGTTGCCATACCTGATGCGTTAAAGAAATCTTCATACTGACGGATACGACGGGTACGTGCTTCTGGCTCTTCACCGACAGGCGCGATACAGTAGATGGTCACTTCAGTCTTATCGACAGAAATCGGGCGCAGTACACGAATTTGTGAACCGAACTGATCCATGAAGTAAACGTTTGGATAGATACACAGGTTACGTGAACGTTCGATCATCCATTTCGCCATGGCTTCGCCATATTGCTCGGTGTATTCATCTTTCTTGGCAAAGTTAGGACGGTCTTCTGGGTTGGCCCATTGCGTCCAAAGTAGCATGTGACCATGTTCAAAGCCGTAAGAACCACCGCCTTGTTTGCCCCATGAACCTGCGCTCATGGCACGGATATTGTCACCCGCTTCTTTTTCTTTACGTTGCTGGGTCGTGGCAGCATAGTTCCAGTGTACAGCAGACACGTGATAACCATCGGCACCGTTTTCAGCAGTCAACTTCCAGTTGCCTTCATAAGTATAAGTTGAAGAACCACGTAATACTTCCAGACCTTGCTCAGACTGACCCACGATCATGTCAATAATTTTGGTCGCTTCGCCCAGGTATTCTTCCAGAGAAGGAACATCCGGATTCAAGCTGCCGAACAGGAAACCTTTATAGTTTTCAAAACGGGCAACCTTTTTCAGGTCATGTGAGCCGTCTTTGTTAAAGCAGTCTGAATAACCCGCTTCAGCCGGGTCTTTGACTTTTAATAACTTACCTGAGTTATTGAAAGTCCAGCCATGGAATGGGCAAGTATAAGTTGCTTTATTGCCTTTCTTGTTACGGCACAATTGTGCACCGCGATGCGAACAGGCATTGATCATGGCATTCAGTTCACCTTGACGGTTACGTGCAATGATGATCGGCTGACGACCCATATAAGTAGTATAGAAGTCGTTATTGTTTGGAATCTGGCTTTCATGTGCTAGATAAACCCAGTTGCCTTCAAAGATGTATTTCATCTCAAGGTCAAACAGGGCCTGGTCTGTAAATACTGAACGGTGTAGTTTAAATTCACCAGATTCATAATCATCAACCAGTAATTCGTCAATGCGGTCTAAATGGCTGGTGTTAATTACGGGAATACGAGGCATGTCCTTTCTCCGACTTTCCAAGGGGGAAGTCAGCGGGATATATCTTTGAAACATACCCCGCTTCTATAGTTGTATTAAGCGCTAGCGCGGCGACGATCAACTTCAGTCGTTGGTGCAGCAGCTTGTTCTTTGACAAGTTCAATATCGAACTGGATGTGTTTGAAAGGACCTTTTAAGCCACGTTTTGCAATTTCAGCTTCATCAGTCACATCCACCGCAGTTGCCACCAGGCCTTCACGGGTTGCGAATGCAAAGTCATCCCACAGGTACTGGTCGCCTTCGATGTTGAATTGAGTGGTCAGCTTGCGGTAGCCCGGTGCAGATACGAAGTAATGCACATGCGATGGACGGTTACCGTGACGGCCTAATTTGTCCAGTACAAACTGAGTTGTACCTTCTGGAGGGCAGCCATAACCGACCGGCATTGTTGTGAGTGCAACGTATTTGCCGTCTTGGTCACTGAAGATAGAGCGACGTAAGTTGAAATCAGACTGTGACTTATCAAAGAATGAATAGTTCCCTAGGCTGTTGGCATGCCAAATTTCAACTTTAGCGCCTTCGATGATATTGCCTTCAGTATCCGTCACTGTCCCTTCAATGATCAACGTTGGGATTTTGTCTGATTCAGAACCATCATCCATACGTGCAAAGCCAACTGACTCTGGTGCACCTGAGACATAAAGTGGGCCTTCAATGGTACGTGGTGTACCACCGCTAATTCCTGCTTTTGCATCTGCTTCATCAGCACGTAGGTCCAAGTAATGCTCTAGACCCAAACCTGCAGCCAATAGACCTAGCTCGTTTGCTTGGCCTGCATCAGTAAAGTATTCAAGACCTTTCCACAATTCAGTTTGTGAAATATCAAGATCTTCGATCGCCTGGAAAAGATCACCGAGTAAACGTACAGTAATTTGCTGTACACGCTCATCTACAGGACCTGTCGCAGTGTCGACATTCATTTGTTTTACTAATGCATCAATTTCTTGGCGATTCATACTATTACTCCTCAGTATATCTACATTCTTTTATGTGGCGCGCTGTTTAGCTTGCTCTGGCTGGCTAAATCTTGCTGGCCACAATCCTTGTTTGGTTACCCTCTGGTCTTGCTGTGGGAAGGGGAATAACGTTATTCCCCAATTCCCATATTCTTAATTAGCTGTCGTCATCACGAATAGAAGAAGGGTGACGATTCAATGCCATCACTTCGATCTTCATATAGGGATAGAGTGGCAGGCCCTGAAGCAGGCTGTGCAATTCTTCATTGCTTTCAACATCAAAAATACTGATGTTTGAATACTGGCCAGTGATTCGCCAGATATGGCGCCATTTACCCTGACGTTGCAAGTCGTGGGAATAGGCTTTTTCAATGGCCTTGATTTCATTGGCCTGTTCCACTGGCATATCCTGTGGAATGTTCACGTCCATCCGTACATGGAAAAGCATGGGTATCTCCTCGAATTATTGACGACGCAAGTTGTCAATCTTGTTTTCATCCAACTCAATCCCCAGACCAGATCCTTTCGGAATCTCAAGTTCAAAGTTTTGATAGTTGAGTGGGGTTTTCAAAATATCTTCAGTCAGTAGCAAAGGACCAAACAGTTCAGTACCAAAAGCTAATGTTTCAAAGGTTGAAAATACATGTGCCGAAGCAATCGTGCCGACCGGACCTTCCAGCATGGTGCCGCCGTACAGATCGATTCCTGCAAGTTTGGCAATATTTCCGACTTCACAACCTTCGATCAGACCACCTGACTGGGCAACTTTCACTGCAAAAACAGATGAACCGTTTTGTTTTGCAATTTCATAGGCTGAATGTGGGCCCATTAAAGATTCGTCTGCCATGATGGCAATATCAAAACGTCGGGTGAGACGGCGCATTGCATCGAGGTTATCAATCGCACATGGCTGCTCAATCAGATCAACACCGCCGTCTTGCAGCAACTGAATTCCTTTAATGGCGTCTAATTCTGACCAGGCACGGTTGACATCGACACGAATCGAAATGTCTTTGCCCAGGGCTTTTTTAATCGCCAGCACATGCTCAACATCTTCTTCAACTGGGCGGGAACCAATTTTGAGTTTGAAAATGTTATGGCGTTTTGCTGCAATCATTTTTTCTGCTTCAGCAATATCTTTTTCTGTATTGCCTGAAGCCAAGACCCAAAGCACTGGAATACTGTCACGTAAGCGGCCACCTAAGACTTCACTGAGCGGCTGCTGCATGCGCTGTGCCTGAATATCTAGCAGGGCAGTCTGAATCGCGCATTTGGCAAAACGGTTACCATTAATATTCTTTTTGATCGCTTGTAATGTTTGTGCAACATTTAAACCGGATAATGTCTTTAAAAGGGGGGCGAAATAAGTTTCAATATTGACTTTAACGCTTTCCGGGCTTTCATCACCATAACCTAAGCCGCCGATCGTCGTTGCCTCACCCCAACCGATATAACCATCTTCAGTGGTGATTTTAACTAAGACCAGGGTCTGGGTTTGCATCGTCGCCACAGCCATCTTGTGAGGGCGAATGGTCGGGATTTCTACCAGCAAGGTTTCAACTGACTTATACATAATACGGATTCACATTCTTGCTTTAATGCTTCGATTTGATATACCTTAAAAGAATAATGTTGATTGGTCTAAGATCGATTTAGCATTTTTTTATACTTTAAAGGTATTCTAGATCATGGAACTTAGACATTTACGCTATTTTGTTGCAGTGGTAGAAGAGCAAAGTTTTACTAAAGCGGCAGAAAAACTATTTATTGCTCAGCCTCCTTTAAGCAGACAGATCCAAAACCTTGAAGCAGAGCTGGATATTCAGTTATTTGAGCGTGGTAGCCGTCCATTAAAGACCACAGAAGCAGGTCAGTTCTTCTATCAGCACGCTGTTAAACTTTTGTCTAATGCGGAAGAAATTAAGTCGATGACCAAGCGCATCGGCATTGCAGATCGCACCATTACCATCGGTTTTGTTGGTTCTTTATTGTTCGGTTTACTGTCGCGTATTCTGTTTTTGTTTAAACAGCAGCATCCTTATCTCAAAATCGAGATGATGGAAATGAATACTTATGAACAGATTCAGGCCCTCAAAGAAGGCCGTATAGATGTCGGTTTTGGCCGCTTAAGAATCTCGGATCCGGCCATAAAGCGGGTGTTGTTGCGTGAAGAGCGTCTAGTGGTGGCAGCGCATGCCAGTCATGTATTGGCTCAACGTGAGAGCCTACATTTATCTGAACTGGTCGATCAGCAGTTGTTTTTATATCCGAATACGGGAAAGGCTAATTTTGCCACCCAGGTGCGCGGCATATTTTCTGAGTATGGATTAGAGCCTAAAAATCTGCGGATTGTACGCGAATTGCAGCTGGCACTTGGTTTTGTAGCGGCGGGAGAGGGTGTTTGTATCGCGCCGGAAAGTGCACAAAATATTAAATTGGCCCATCTCAACTTTATACCTTTAGCAGATGCATTTGCTGTGAGTCCTGTATTTATGGCCATGCGTAATATGGATGAAAGTGAATATATCCGCTACCTATTTGATGCTGTCTATCAAGTCTATGATCTTGAAGCATTAAAGTATGATCGTTCGGTGTTTTAAGCCTGATAAACCACTCAAATATGCACAAACAGGAACCGGATTTTTACAGGCTGATGACTGCTGATCGAAAAATAATTCATGATTAAATAATATATTTTCCAGTTAATTTAACGGTTTAGCTTGAATCAGACTTTATAGGTATAAAGGCATGCCTATTCAGTTTTGGACATTAGCGTGCATCTTCTTCATTGTGGCTTTCATAAATTGAACTTCACAATCTGGAGGTGGAGATGTCTACAAATAAAGTGAATATAAATACGCTGATTGATGAAGCAAAGTTTACGCCCTTTCACTGGGGCGTATTGATCTGGTGCTTGCTGATCATTATTTTTGATGGCTATGATCTGGTGATCTATGGGGTCGCGTTGCCTTTACTGATGCAAGAATGGTCATTAACTACAGTGCAAGCAGGTATGCTGGCCAGTACTGCACTGTTTGGTATGATGTTCGGTGCAATGACTTTCGGAACCCTGTCCGACAAGTTAGGCCGTAAAAAAACCATTATGATTTGTGTGGCTATTTTTAGTGGCTTTACCTTTATAGGTGCTTTTGCGACGTCACCGGTTGAATTCGGAATCTTGCGTTTCTTGGCGGGGTTGGGGATTGGCGGCGTCATGCCAAACGTAGTGGCCCTGATGACCGAATATGCGCCCAAGCGTATCCGTAGCACCCTGGTTGCCTTAATGTTTAGTGGCTATGCGATTGGTGGTATGACCTCGGCACTGTTGGGTGCATGGCTGGTACCGCAATATGGCTGGAAAATCATGTTCCTGTTAGCCGGTATTCCACTGTTGCTTTTGCCAGTGATCTGGAAATACTTGCCAGAATCACTGATGTACCTGACCAACAAAAATCAGACCTCCCAAGCGCACGATATTATTCAAAAAATATCTCCGGAACAGGTCATTACCCATGATACTCAATTTGTACTGAATGAAGTGCAGAAAGGTGATGAAGCGCCATTAAAAGCACTTTTCCAACAGGGCCGCAGTTTCAGTACGTTCATGTTCTGGCTAGCGTTCTTTATGTGCCTGTTAATGGTATACGCATTGGGCAGCTGGTTACCTAAACTGATGATTCAGGCCGGTTACTCGCTTGGTGCCAGCATGATCTTCCTGTTTGCCTTAAATATTGGTGGCATGATCGGTGCAATCGGTGGTGGATATCTGGCAGATCGCTTCCATATCAAGAAAGTACTGACCATCATGTTCTTATGTGGTGCGCTGGCCCTGATTCTGCTTGGCTTTAACAGTCCGCAATTCGTCCTATACACTCTGATTGCTGTGGCGGGTGCTGCAACGATTGGCTCACAAATTCTACTCTATACCTTTGTTGCACAATATTATCCATCGACGGTACGTTCTACAGGCATGGGCTGGGCATCAGGGATTGGACGTATTGGGGCGATTGTTGGTCCGGTACTGACCGGTGCTTTATTAACCATGAATTTACCGCATCAAATGAACTTCTTTGCTATTGCGATTCCTGGCGTGATTGCTGCGCTGGCAATTTTCCTGGTCAACTTAAAGACCTCAGTAGATGCGCAAGCCCTTGCAAGATCTAGCATGAAGCCAAATCCTGTGGCTGAGAACGCGACCCAATAAGTTAAACTTCAATTAATCAATATAATATCGTCAATGATATAGATCGCCATCGTAACGGGTGGTGATCTGTTGCTAGAATCTAGTCGAACAATAAAAAGCGAGTTTAGGATGAACACGACACTATTCACCACAACAATCAATAAGCCAACACGAAAACACACGCTTTTGATGAGCATGATTGCAATCAGTATGGGGAGCATGAGCTTATCGGTTCAAGCACAAACCACGCAAAGCAGTCAGCAGGAAATTGAACAACTGCGCCAAGAAGTTCAGGCTCTACGCGCACTGGTTGAGCAACAGCAAAGACAGACGGCTGTGGTCACTGCACATGTTGCAGCAACACCTGCTCCAGCTAGCAAACCTGTCATGAAAATTGCCAGTGGTGCCGAGTTTAATCTATACGGAAACATTCGTGCCGATGCCTCTTATCAGGCTGAAGGCGGTTCATCTGCACGTATGTATAACCAGATTAATACTGTTCCACTTGAAGGTGTAGGCGAGCGCAGTGATGAGTTCAAATCAACACTTTCTGCTACCCGTTTAGGCATGGACTTTAAAGCACCGGTTGGTGCTGGTGACAAAGCCCTGAGCGGTAAAATTGAGGTAGATTTCCTTGGTGGTGATAAATTTGATAATTTACGTATCCGTCATGCTTATATCAGCTATGCCAACTGGTTAATTGGTCAAACCTGGTCAAACTTTGCCACGCCAGACTATATTCCGGAAACTGTAGATGCTCTGGTATATGCTGGGGGTTCGATTAAACGCACACCACAAGTGCGCCACACCAGCACTTTCAGCCCTGAAACCAATCTGGTCGTTGCAGTTGAAGATCCGAAAGATACGAATCCTGGGATCAAACAACGCCTACCGGCTTTAACCGCACGTTTAAATCATAAATTTGCCGATAATTTTGCAGTCAGCGCACGTGCCATGGGTCATGAAAAGCGCGTGAATGAAGATGAAGAAATGGCGTGGGGCGTGGGGCTGGGGGCGAAATATGACATTGTGCCGGGGACGACTTTAAAAGCCGACTACTATCATGTCAAAGGCGATAGTAGCTTTATCTCGAATGCCAATACGGGTGTAATTACAGCTGTAAATGGTGATCTGTTACAAAGTGAATTCGATTCGATTTCGGTGGGCTTAACCCAGCAATTTAATGACAAGTTGCGCGGTACTTTAGGCTATGGTTATATGAGTTTTGATGATGATCAACGTTATACCGATGCGCTTATTGCTTCGACGCCAGCTGATGCAGCGCAATCTAATGCAACTAGAGCCAACAAAGACCTCTGGCAAGCGTGGGCAAACGTGTTCTATAGCCCAACCAAGCCACTCAGTTTTGGTCTGGAATATGTCTATGGTGAACGTACAGCTTTAGCTCCAGCTACAAATGGCAGTGACAAAGGTGAAGACAACCGAATCAATGCGGTTGCCATTTACAACTTCTAAGATGCTTGTAAATTCGGGTATCTTGACCTAAAAAAAGCGTGGATGAACTCATTCACGCTTTTCTATTTCTGCTGAATGGTATCTGCTAAAAGATTCACTGCATTTTCTATCTCGGCGGTCCATTCAAAAGAACAATTCAGGCGCATATAATGCTGACTGGCATGATCCGGTTTAAACAATAATGCAGGGGCGATTGAAATACCTTTCTGAATCAGTTGCTCATAAAGCACCTGTCCATCTAGACCATTTGGCAATTCGATCCAGAGAAAATAACCACTGGAATAATAGTAAATTTTACATGTAGGCGCTAAGCGGTTTTTGAGTTCCTGATAAAACTTCTTTTTATATTTTTCCAGATTATATCTTAGCTGTCGTAAATGTTTTTCATAATGATGATGCGAAATAAATTCTACCAGCGTGCTCTGGAGTAAGGGACTGACCGTTAAAGTGCTCATGAGCTGCAAATGCTGAATGGCATCGGAAAATGGACCGGCATAGACCCAACCGACGCGTGCGCCCATGCCTAGTGTTTTGGAAAATGAAGCACAGTGCAGCACCATCTGATGCTGGTCAAAATATTTAACCGGTAGCGGTTTGGATGAACCATAATTCAATTCCTGATAAACATCATCTTCAATTAAATAGACCTGATATTCATACAAAAGTTCAGCAATTCTCTGTTTAATTTCCGAACTAACAGTAAAGCCAATCGGATTATGCGCGTTCAGCATTAGCCAGCACACCTTGATCGGATACTGTTTCAAAGCCTGTTCAAATGATGCCAGATCAAAACCGAATTGCGGATGCTCAGGGATAGTAATCACCTGTAGCCCCAAACGCTCGGCTGCCTGCCAGGCCCCATAAAATATGGTTTGTTGCAGCAGGATAAAATCACCGGGTTGGGTCAATGCCTGTAAAGACAGATTCAGTGCTTCTAATGCTCCAGATGTAATGACAATGTCATCTGCATGGCAAGCAATGCCTTGCAACTGGTAACGATTAGCAATCAGTTGGCGTAAATCCTGATTGCCAGGCGGCATATGATTCTGGTTGTTATAACTGCTTTTTCTTTTGGCCTGCTGCGCCAGAATCTGCATAAATTTGGCGTTATATAACAGCTCTGCATTGGGAAATGCGGAACCAAAAGGCACAATTTCTACAGCTTGGATCGATTTTAAATAATTAAATACCACAGAGTTGATTTGAACTTTTGGGCTTAAACTAATCTGGATTGGTTGTTTGCTGTTGACCAGATCTGTAGAACGCTCTGCAACGTAATAGCCGGATTTATCTCTGGCATAAACCAGACCTTGCGCTTCAAGTTCCTGATAAGCATTGAGTACCGTCATCAGGCTATAGCCAGACAATTGGGTCTGTTCGCGGAGTGAAGGTAATTTTTCATGTACCCTCCATACGCCGTTTTCAATCATCTGACGGATATTCTGCGCCAGTTTTTCAGACTTATACATACACTTGCTTGAACTAAGACTGTTCTAATTATTTTGATTTATAGCATATTTCAAGATGCTCAATATAACAAATTAAGGTTAATGTGGTTGTCAGTCTATTTTCAAGCTGGCGTTCTATCGATCTGCTGTACTGTTCTTCTAAGATCAGTATCCAAGTAAATATTTCCATTCAAATGGGATGGTTGTATTAATCGGGTCGACATGAACTCAATACATGATCATTAAACTGAATATCAGGCCTCAACCTTTCTAGGGAAATTCTCTACCTCTCCATCAATCGTATTCTAATTTTTATACGCCTGAGTCACTTCTCTTAATTTGTCACAATTCGATACTTACAAATTCAGATTTACTTGCTAAATTCAGTCCACATGATGATAAAAACTATGTCACGGTCTTAGACCGCTCCATCATGTCTAGATAACAACGATACGAATACACGGACCAATAACAAGCACAAAGGAGTGGACAATGCTCGGAAATATGATGTTTCAGCCTTTACTGATCAGCAGCATGATTGAACATGCAGGACGCTATCATGCCGATACCGAGGTAATTTCCAAAAATACCGACACCAGCATTAAGGTGACCAACTGGGGCGAAATTCACCAAAACTCGAAACGTTTTGCCAATGTGCTGCAACAACTTGGCTTGGCGCAGGGAGATCGGGTCGCAACCATTGCATGGAATAATCACCGCCATTTAGAATCTTGGTATGCCATTTCTGGTAGTGGTCTGGTCTGTCATACCATTAATCCGCGCTTGTTTCCTGAACAGCTGATTTTTATTATGAATGATGCCGCAGACCGTGTGGTGCTATTCGATAAGACATTTGTTCCTTTAATTAAAGCAGTGAAATCACTGCTGACCTCTGTCGAGCATTTTATCTGTCTGGATGCTGCCGATCCGAGCGTCACTGAAGCCATTCCAGAAGTACAATTTTATGATGATCTGATTGCCAGTCAACACACAGAATTTGAATGGCCAATCATTGATGAAAACTCAGCCAGTTCACTGTGCTATACATCAGGAACCACGGGCAACCCTAAAGGCGTGCTATATAGTCATCGCTCTACTGTATTACATAGCTATGCCATCATTTTACCGGACTCACTAAATGTCTCGGCTGCCGATATTATGTTGCCAGTGGTGCCGATGTTCCATGTGAATGCATGGGGCACGCCATACGCGGCGGCCATGGTGGGATGTACGCTGGTACTGCCGGGGCCAGGTCTTGATGGTGTTAGTCTGGTGAATCTGATTGATACGTATAAAGTTTCAGTGGCGCTTGGCGTGCCAACCATCTGGCAGGGTTTGATTGCCGCAGCAAACCAGTCAGGTTCCAAGCTGGAAAGTCTGAAACGTAATGTAATCGGAGGATCGGCCTGTCCACCGGCAATGTTACGAACTTTCAAAGAGCAGTTTAACTGTGAAACAATTCATGCTTGGGGCATGACGGAAACAGGTCCAGTGGCTACTGCCAATCAGCTCAAAGCCAAACATTTGCAGCTATCAGATGAAGAAAAACAGCAGATTCGTCTGTCTCAAGGCCGACCGCCATTTGGGGTTAGTGTACGTTTAACTGATGTAGAAAAATGTACGCATGAAATTGAACGAGATGGTGAAACTATCGGAAGTTTACAGGTGAAAGGGCACTGGGTTATTAATAAGTATTTCGGTAAGCAAGAATCTCCATTGACTGAGGATGGTTGGTTAGATACAGGGGATATTGGCACGCTGAATCAAGATGGTTTTGTAAAACTCAGTGACCGTTCCAAAGATTTAATCAAGTCTGGCGGCGAATGGATTTCATCGGTGGATCTGGAAAATATTGCCATGGGCCATCCGGAAATTGCGATGGCGGCGGTGATTGCCGCCCAGCATCCAAAGTGGGATGAACGTCCGGTATTGATTGCCATCAAGAAACCAGAGAGTCAAATTAGTGAAGCTGATCTTCTTGATTATTATCATGATAAAGTCGCTAAATGGCAGGTTCCAGACAGAGTGGTTTTTGTAGACTCAATTCCACTAAGTGGAACTGGAAAGATGCTGAAAAAAGATTTGCGGGAACTCTATGGCGCTATTCTCATGGAACAAGCAGCAGGCTAGAGTTTTACATTGAATCTGATAATCAAAGTGAATGATTGAAACTGACTTCTATACAGGAGTCAGTTTTTTATATAGAGTTAGCAGAATTAACAGATATAAAAATCCCTTTTTCTAAAAAACTACAGTTTCAGCAGATGCTTTTGCTTCATATTGTCCGACAAAAAGCTCTATTATGTTTGATAAGCACATAATTTGACCTGTATTGATATGGTCTGAATTATAAAACGCTTTATGCTGACAACATAATAAATAGACAGTTGTACATTAATATTACTGTCTGCGGATAAGGGGATAAAAATGACAAGTATGCCGACCTATCAGCCGCATTGGGTTCGTGAAGATTTCATTGATTTTATTGGTGAAAAAATCCATCCAACCTGGGCGTTTAAAAAAGTTAAAGCGGCCATTATGGGCATTCAGGCCATCAGTCCTGACTTTTTCAAGATTCACTTGCGCCCGAATCATAATTTTAAAGCCAGGTCATTTCAGGCTGGCCAGCATATTGCAGTAACAATAAGACTCGATGGTGTACGTCATCAGCGATATTATTCTGTGGTGACGGTATTAAAAAATGGTGATTTGATTATTGCGGTGAAACAGCAAGGCAAAGTGTCACGCGCCTTGAGCCAGATGCAAATCGGGGCTGTCATTGAAATTTCGCAGCCGCAAGGTGACTTTATACTGCAAAACTCTAGCCAGCCCACTTTATTTCTGGCATCCGGCAGTGGTATTACTGCAATATATTCCTTGCTGCAAAAAGCAGTGATCCAGTCCCTGGAACAGATCGACCTGATTTATTTTACTCGCGATGATGCCTTTCATGCTGAATTGAAAACCCTGGCTTTAATGCATCCAAACTTGAAATATCATCATTTTAATACACGGGAACAGCAACAGCATCTGAATCAAAGATTATTGCAAAAACTGGTGCCAGATGTTGCAGAACGAAAAATATATGCCTGTGGCTCTGCTGGGATGATGAAGGCTGCACTTAGAATTGTAGAAAAACTGGATTTGAAATCCAATTTTCATTCGGAATATTTCCAGATTGTGGTCGATGAAAAAATTAAGGCGCAGCCAGTACAGTTTTTAAGATCGCAGCAAGTGTTTCAGGCTCAGTCCAACTTGCTGGAAAGCGCTGAAAATTCAGGCCTGCGTCCTGCTCATGGTTGCCGGATGGGAATCTGTAATACCTGTTCCTGTACCAAAGTCAGTGGCTCGGTGCGTAATGTCCTGACCGGTGAGGTTGATCATGGCAATAACACCCAGATTAAACTTTGTATTTCCCAGGCGATGAGTCCAGTCGTTATTAATTTATAAGCCAGTATTAAACGAATAAAAAGGTGCTCCCATGAATATGCAAATTGATTTTAAACGACACAGTAAGTCGCAATTTCTCAGTCCTGAACAGATTGAGGAGTTTGGTGCTAAAGTCGATGCGATCCGCCGCGAGGTCATGGACGATCTGGGTGAAAAAGACGCCAATTATATTTATAAAATCCGTAATTTTGTCCGTTATAGCGAAATTGCATCCCGAGGCATGTTGATGTTTGCTGGCTGGTTGCCACCGGTTTGGCTGGCAGGGACAGGGCTGCTTGGCATCTCCAAAATTGTGGAAAATATGGAGCTGGGACATAATGTCATGCACGGTCAGTTCGACTGGATGAATGATCCGACCCTGAACGGAACCACCTATGACTGGGATACGATTTCCACAGGAGATGACTGGAAATATACCCATAACTATATTCATCATACCTATACCAATATTGTCGGGATGGATCATGATGTCGGTTATGGCCTGATTCGGGTCAGTGAATCCCAAAAATGGGAACCACGTTTCCTGTTGAATATTCCACTGGGCATGCAGTTAATGGTGTTTTTTGAATGGTATGTCGGCCTGCAACGCTTGCATCTGGAAGATGTGATTGCCTATAAAACCAAAACCTGGAAAGAAGTTTGGAAAGAAGCGGCTCCACTGCGTCAAAAAATGCGCCGTCAGGTGTTAAAAGATTATGTATTTTTTCCAGTGATTGCTGGCCCGAATGCCATTCCTGTGTTTGCCGGAAATGCTGTAGCCAATGTAATTCGTAGTCTGTGGGCGTCTGCGGTGATTTTTAATGGTCATTTTACGGAAGATGCTGAAACTTTTGAGATGGATAATACCGACAATGAAACCCGTGCTGAGTGGTATTTACGCCAGGTTCGTGGTTCGAGTAATTTTACCGGGACGGACTGGCTGCATATTTTGAGTGGTAATTTGAGCCATCAGATTGAACATCATCTATTTCCGGACATGCCAGCCAATCGCTATGCGCAGGTGGCGCCGAAAGTAAAAACGCTGTGTGCTGAATATGGCATTCATTATAATGAAGCGAGCTTTATAAAACAGTTTTCTACTGTTTGGGTGCGTCTGGCCAAATGTTCATTGCCGAATCACTGGACTGCACAGATTATTGAAAAAACCCACTCTGCTAAATCTGTATTGAGCCACTTTAAATCTAAAATCATGCCCTAATTTTTAATGTGTGGTATTCACCCGTTTGCTACGCCTCAATAGATTTACATGGTCTATTGGGGACTTTTTTGCTTTTTTGTCGTTTTAGTAGAAATTGAATCATCCATTTTTATGAATGAAGTATGGAGAGATATTTCAAAAAAATCACCAAAGAAAAACAGATACGGTACTGCTGAAACGCTTTGCCTACAACAACCTGCTTAAGCTCTAGAGGGTTGTCCCTATAATGGCCGCGTTGTCACAATCAAGGTCTCAGTTTTGAAATATCTTCAATTTTTTTCAGGCATCTCATTATTACTGCTTTTAACTGCTTGTAACCTCACAGAAGCACCAGCTCCAGATTATCAAGGAAACTGGAAAAATACGCTGGAAAATCCAAAACTTGAAAATGTATTGGTCATTTCGAAAAATGGTGAAAATTACTTCATTACCAACACCATAAAAGACAAAGAAACTGGTAAAACCGAAGAGAAAAATCCGATGCCGGCAGCAGTGAGCAAAAATGGCTTACTTCAGTTAAATGCAGGTGCAGGTATGGTTGATTTTGCAATCGATGAAAAAACAGGAAATCTGGTCGGTTCAGGCTCAGTCTATGAGAAAGCCAAATAACGTTTTCTTCTCAGGTCAGAGATCTGCAGAAAAAAATGTCATGAAATACAATGATTCATGGCATTTTTTTTATTGGGCTAAACTTAATAACTCAGTAAAATCTTCTGCAAAATAATTTGCTTGGACCTTGATCAAATCTATTTCATGAACAGAGTATTGATCATAAACTGCAATCACATCGATTCCTGCATTGTTGGCCGCTTCAACGCCAATTAATGAATCCTCAATAATCAGGCAATCTGCGGCTTGCACCTGAAA
This sequence comes from Acinetobacter sp. YH12106, assembly GCF_013418995.1. Classification (NCBI taxonomy): domain Bacteria; kingdom Pseudomonadati; phylum Pseudomonadota; class Gammaproteobacteria; order Moraxellales; family Moraxellaceae; genus Acinetobacter; species Acinetobacter sp. YH12106. Next base: position 7,210 of record NZ_VPAV01000011.1, on the reverse strand, counting down.
ATGCTGAAGGGCATTGAAATAGACTTCAGGATGCGGCTTGATGTTCTGCACATTTTCACGGGTCAAGAGCAGGGCAAAGTCATCATTAAAGCTGATTTTTTTGTTAATGTTTTGATTATTGTCCTGATAACGCTGCACATTGAACAAACTGGTGGTTGTGGTCAGGGCGATCTGAATCCCTTGTTGTTTCAGGGCTTGAATGAACCGTTCAGCATGTGGTTTTAGCTCGACCACATGATCGAGAAAATGCCGTGAAATTGCATAACGGCGGTTTTTTACTTCTTCTTTATTCGGCGCAAATCCATAAAGCGCTTTTAAATAAGCACAATATTCCAGATAGGGATCCGGCCGATGTTTAAATTTTTTGAGCTGAAGATCGCGCTGTTGCTGGATCTGACTTAAGTCGACTTCAATATTTGCCAACTCCTGAATCAGCGCAGCATCGACCTGATTCCAGACTCCCACGGAATCAATCAAGGTGCCATCCAAATCAAAACACACCAACTTTTTGCCTTGGAACATAAGATATTTCTCTTAATTTGCATCGTTAATTCTGTGGGCTTGAGTATATAGCATGAAGCTTGCGTGTTTAAGTTGACCAAGGAAAAACAGAAGTGCATATTTACAACAGAAGTACTTGTAACGAGGTTCCACATCAGAGAAAAGTAATTTTTAACACCACATGGAAATTGACTGATCCTAGAAATCGTTGCAAAGTGTTATATTTGAACATTGGCAATTGATAAAATGATGTCGATGATATCTTCGTCAAAATTATTAGAAAGTTAAAGGAAATGTGTTTCTGTGTTTGAACTTGACTGTAAATTGCTCAGTATTTTTTATTATGTCTATAAATTTAAAAACGTATCTCAGGCAGCTGATCATTTAGACATGAGCCAGCCAGCGGTGAGCAATCTGCTGAATAAAATTCGCCAGCATTATGGTGATCCTTTATTTTTACGTATTGGCAATGAAATGCTGCCGACAGATTTATCTAAGCAGTTGTTTCCCTTGGTTAGTGAAGCACTCAGTAAAGTTGAAGCGATTAATAATTTCACCATCAATTTTGATCAGGTCACTTCACAGCAACGTTTTACACTGGCGATGACCGATGTATCGCATCTGGTGTTATTGCCAAAAATTTCACAGTATCTCAAGCAGCATGCATCACATATCCGCCTGAATGTGCGTCCGATTACCTCGGAAACCAGTTATCAGATGGCCAATGGCGAGATTGATCTGGCTTTGGGCTTCTTGCCAAATCTGGAGAATGGCTTTTATCAGCAGAAACTGTTTGAACAGTATTATGTGGTGATCGCAGCGAAAGACCATCCGCGACTAACGGGTGACAGCATCACGACCGAAGAGTATTTACGTGAAACCCATATCGATATTGATGCGGGGATGGGGCATTACCATATTGAAAATGAATTGCTGAATCTGGAACTCAAGCGTGACATTCTAATGCGTCTGCCAAGTTATCTGGGGGTAGGACTGGTGGTACAAGAAACCGATGCGATTGCGACCGTGCCTTATTATTTGAGTGAAGTTTTATTATCACGCGGCAATCTCAAGATTTTTGAGGCACCAATTGCTTTCCCCACCTATTCTGTAAAGCAGTATTGGCATATGTCCTGTCATCATAAAACCAGCCATCAATGGCTACGTAATATGCTGCATGAGATTTTAAGTAAATAAGCTTGCAGCATAGAAGGCTTGATTTAATCTTCATCTCTAGATTTTAAACTCCCGGTTCAAGCCGGGATTTTTTTATTTTGGTACATCTTGATGCCTTTTTCAGAGCCTTGCACCTGAAGTGATCATTTCTAGCTCAAAAAAAAGTATTACGAATATAAAAAATAGTATTACAAGTTTGGCACAGCCTTTGCATCTATCTAATCAATCATAAAGTGATCTAGGGTTCCGATACATGAAGATTCATGTAGGTCTGCGACCGAGAGTTCACGGCGAAAGGAAACACCGCTCGCTACACGGAGGGATAAAAGCCCGGGAGGTAAACCGTAAAGATTGGGATCGATGCATATGAGCACAATAACTTATCACGAAGATCAAGTCCTCTGGACTGAACGTTTACCGGGTGGCCATCATTGGTCAGCACGCATCCAGCGTGGCGCAGTTTTACAACTCAAATCTTTAGGCGCAAATGCCAATGTTTCACTGTTTTGTGTCAATAGCGAAGACAAGCTTGAAGCCTATAACATGCCAGACAGCTTAAAAGGGCAACACACGGCATTTTTAAGCACAGGGCATATTTTAGCGTCGGATTTAGGGCGCGCGATGATTTCCATTGTCAAAGATGATCATGGTTGGAATGATGCCTTTTGTGCGCCAAGTACCGCACCGCAAATTGAAGCACAGTTTGGCACAAAGACTTTTCAAGATGCGCGCAATGACATGTATCGCAATGGCAAAGATAGCCTATTACTCGAGATGACCAAATTTGGTTTATCTGCGACGGATCTCAGCAATACAGTTAACTTATTCTCTAAAGTTCAACCGGATGACAACGGTAACTTGTCATATGTGATATCAGACAATACCAATCAAGTGATTGAACTGCGTTTTGAAATGGATTGCTTGGTGTTTTTATCGAGCGCACCACATGCCTTAGATAATTCAACTGAATATGCACCTGCCGATATTCAATTGTCATTGTTTAAAGCACTGCCTTTAGGCGAGACCGATGTCTGCCGTGATTCATGCCCGCAAAATCAGCGAGCGTTCCAAAATAATAACCGCTATTACGCTTTAACTGCATAAGGGGAATGATCATGACTGCACTCGTAAACCTAGAAAAATCTGTGTTAAGTGAAGTATGTCCTGCCGGTGAAGCATGGATGTGCGAAGTCAAAAAAGGGCAGTATTTCCGTATTGTTGACCTAGAAGGCAACCAAGCGGTGGATACTTTGTTTATTTCCGCACAGAATCCTGAAGAGCGTTATAGCGCATCCGATACTTTAGCGATTAATCAGCAAATCTATTTAGAAAAAGGCACAGCGTTATACACCAACTTTGGCAATAAAATTGCCACCATCCACGATGATAACTGCGGTCGCCACGACACTTTAGGTGGTGCATGTTCATGTGAAAGTAACACCGTTCGTTATGCGCATGACAGATATCCAATGCACAGTTGCCGTAACAATTTCATGATTGCGCTGTCACAACATCCAATTGCCAAAAAGCATAGCTTAAACGTGCGTCATATCGGGCCAAATATTAACTTCTTTATGAATGTGCCTGTCACCAGTGAGGGGCATCTTAAGTTTGATGATGGTATTTCTGCACCGGGAAAATATGTTGAAATTAAAGCGGAGATGAATTTGATTGTCCTGATCTCCAACTGCCCACAGCTCAACAATCCATGTAATGCCTATAACCCCACCCAAATTCAATTGATTATCCGTGAAGGCGAGGAAGCATAAAATGTTTAATAAAGTTCTGATCGCCAACCGTGGTGCCATTGCATGTCGTGTCATTCGTACCCTGAAAAAATTGGGCATACAATCTGTAGCCGTCTATTCTGAAGCAGACCGTGATTCATTGCATGTGACTTTAGCGGATGAAGCAGTTTATATTGGTGAAGCACCAGCCAGCCAAAGCTATTTAAATGTCGAAAAAATTCTGGAAGTCGCGAAACAAACTGGTGCGCAAGCGATTCATCCGGGCTATGGTTTCTTATCAGAGAATGCTGAATTCTGCGACTTGTGTGAATCACAAGGTATTGCCTTTATTGGTCCGAACTCCGCACAAATGCGAGCTTTTGGTTTAAAACACACCGCACGTGAACTTGCCATTCAAGCGAATGTACCTTTACTGCCAGGTAGTCAGTTATTGGCAGATGAAGCTGAAGCATTATTAGAAGCTGAACGTATTGGCTATCCTGTGATGCTAAAAAGTACTGCTGGTGGTGGCGGGATTGGCATGCGTCTGGTCTGGAACGAGGATGAACTAAAAGATGCTTATGCAACGGTATCCTATTTAGCCCAAGCCAACTTTAAAGATGCGGGTTTGTATCTTGAGAAATTTGTCCAAAATGCCCGACATATCGAAGTGCAAATTTTCGGTGATGGTCAAGGTCAGGTAATTGCACTCGGTGAGCGTGATTGTTCGGTGCAACGTCGTAACCAGAAAGTGATTGAGGAAACGCCTGCACCACACATCAACGATGAACAGCGTGCCTATATCCAAAACGTCGCGATTCAACTGATGCAGTCAGTGAACTACCGTTCTGCGGGTACAGTTGAATTTGTGATGGACACCGACACACAAGAATTCTACTTCCTTGAAGTTAACACCCGTTTACAAGTAGAACATGGCGTGACCGAACAAGTCTTTGGTGTTGATTTAGTCGAATGGATGGTGACCCTTGCCAGCGGTGACTGGACGGCACCAACTGAGAAACTTGAATCTAAAGGTCATTCGATTCAAGTGCGTTTATACGCCGAAGACCCAATCAAAAACTTCCAGCCAAGTGCAGGGCTTTTGACCCATGTTGAGTTTGATGCCAATGCGCGTAATGAAACTTGGGTAGAAACAGGTTCAAACGTTTCATCGTTCTATGACCCGATGATTGCCAAAATCATTGTGACCTCTGATGATCGTGAGTCTGCGATTCAAGCCATGACCGAAACTTTGGCCAAAACTTCAGTTGCAGGGATTGAAACAAATCTTGAATATCTACAAAACATTATCGACTGTGATGTATTTAAAGCAGGCACACAAACCACACGTTTCTTAAATACATTTGAGTGGAAAACCCAAAAAATTGAAGTCCTACAAGCTGGTATTCAAACCGCTGTGCAAGATGTCACAGGGCGTTTGGGCTATTGGGATGTTGGTGTACCACCTTCTGGTGCGATTGATCCACTATCTTTAAATGTGGCAAACCAACTGCTTGGCAATGCCTATAACACCGCAGGGTTGGAATGTACCTTGCAGGGTCCTACCTTAAAATTCCATTGCGATAGCCAGATTGTATTGGCAGGTGGTGATATGCCATCGACTTTGGATGGTGTGACTGTGCCAATGTGGCAAACCGTGAATGTGCGCAAAGGTCAAATCTTAAAATGTGGCAAAATCGCCACAGGTTGCCGTACTTATATTGGCATTAAAGGTGGTTTGAATGTGCCTGAATACTTAGGTTCACAAGCGACGTTTACTTTAGGTCAGTTTGGCGGTCATGCAGGGCGTAACTTATTGATTGGTGATATGCTTCCAATCACAGCATTTATATCGGATGACATCAATGCACTAGCGCCTGAACAAATCCCAACATTCAGCCATGAATGGGAAATCGCTGTGATGTACGGCCCACATGGTGCGCCTGATTTCTTCACCAAGAATGACATCGATAGCTTCTTTGCCAATACCTTTGAGATTCACTTTAACTCCAGCCGTACCGGGATCCGCTTAATTGGTCCAAAACCTGAGTGGGCACGTGAGGATGGGGGTGAAGCCGGTCTACATCCATCCAATATTCATGACAATGCCTATGCCATTGGTGCGATTGATTTCACAGGTGATATGCCAATTATCCTAGGTCCAGATGGTCCAAGCCTTGGTGGTTTCGTGTGTCCTGCGGTGGTGATCAATTCTGAACTATGGAAACTCGGCCAGCTTAAAGCCGGCGATAAAGTGAAATTTGTGCCTGTGAGTTATCATCAAGCGAAAATACTGAATGAAAAATATCATGCACAATTAAGTGCAGAAGATACGCAAGATGTAACTTTTGATGAATCGTTCTATCCTGAAATCAGCACGCTGAAATCTGCCATTTTAGATACCTTAAAAGGTCAAAATGGCACACCTGATGTGGTATATCGTCCTGCCGGCAACAACTATATGCTGGTTGAATATGGCGAGTTGGTTTTAGATTTAAACTTACGTTTCCGTATTCATGCGCTGATGCAATGGGTGAAAGATCAAAATATTCAAGGCATTATTGATCTGACACCGGGTATTCGTTCACTGCAAATTCATTTTGATTCAACCCAGCTCGATCAAATTGATTTATTGCGTATGCTTCAGGTCGCTGAAGAGCAACTGCCTGATGTCACTGAAATGCAAGTACCATCACGTACCGTGTATTTACCACTGGCGTGGGAAGATTCACAAACCCAACTCGCAACAGAACGCTATATGCAAACCGTGCGTCCTGACGCACCGTGGTGTCCGGACAATATCGAATTTATCCGCCGTATTAATGGCTTAAAAGACAAACAAGCCGTGAAGGACGTGGTTTATAACGCCAGTTATTTGGTCATGGGCTTGGGCGATGTGTACTTGGGTGCGCCTGTGGCAACGCCACTTGATCCGCGTCAGCGTTTAGTCACCACCAAATATAACCCTGCACGTACTTGGACACCTGAAAATGCCGTGGGGATCGGCGGTGCCTATATGTGTGTCTACGGGATGGAAGGTCCGGGCGGTTATCAGTTTGTCGGTCGTACCTCGCAAATGTGGTCACGCTACCGTAAAAACCCTGATTTTGAACAAGGTATGCCATGGTTACTACGTTTCTTTGACCAGATTAAGTTTTATGAAGTGTCTGAAGCTGAACTCATGCAGATGCGTGAGGACTTTAAAGCAGGTCGTTTAAAACTGCGGATTGAAGACGGTGTATTGAACTTAAAAGAATACAATGACTTCTTAACCGAAAACCAAGCATCCATTTCTGCCTTTAAAGCGGTGCAACAAGCGAATTTTGATGCTGAGCGCCGTCGCTGGCATGAAGCAGGTCTTGCGGAATATGTCTCTGAAAGTCTAGATGCTGTGGATGATGGCGAAGGTGTTGAAGTGCCTGAAGGTGGCTGTGTGGTTGAATCACACATGCCAGGTTCAATTTGGAAAATTGAATGTCAGTCGGGGGATATTGTGGAAGAGGGTGCAACGCTTGCGGTGATTGAGGCGATGAAGATCGAGATTCCAATTATTGCGCCTGAGCGTATGCGTGTAGATGCGATTACCATTGAAAAAGGGCAGACGGTAAAAACCGGGCAGGTGTTGTTTACGTTGGCGCCAGTGGCTTGATGAGATAGGTATAAAAAAGACCGCTTAGGCCATTGCTGTCCCACAATTTTTCACAAGAGGAAGCTCATTTGAGCTTCCTCTTGTTTTATGGGTATTTTATCGGGTGAAAATAAAGCTTTTAAAGTTCTTCTTTCAAACAAATTCACTTGAATTATTC
>NZ_VPAV01000010.1:0-85009 GCF_013418995.1 Acinetobacter sp. YH12106 | reverse complement strand
GTAATTTGATCATTAAGCAGCATTGAATCGCTGTATCGGAGTAGGTTTGATTTCGACCTTGCTTGCCTTGTGATTGTGCATACCACTGAGTCTTTGGATCAAACCAAATGGAAATATTACCTCGGTTGATTAAAGCTCGGTTATAGGATGACCAATTGGTTGTACGGTAGATTTTAGAGGCAGGCTTATTCATTTTGAAATTATATTGCTGAATAAGCTTTTGATGCTAGGTTTGTGCAACAAAGCCAAATTTCCTCTGCATCTGTAAGTTTATCAGACTTAAGGTCTTTTAAAATTTGTGTTTCAATTTCAATTTCTTTATTTAAAGAGTAATAGATACCTGATTTATTGTACTCGCCCATACGATATTTATTATCAACTTGCACAAGAGCACTAATATATTCATTTGGGTAAATTGAATTCGAGATGAAAGCGTTATAACTACCTAAATTTATAGTTTTATATCCTTCAGAGAATATGTTCTGGAAACTATCATAAGTCTCATATGGATTTTTATACATCATAATGAAGTCTTTACTCGAAGATAAACTTAATCCTCTTAAGCACTTTGAGCCATTTGGAAATGTCTTGCCTTTAAGTTTGGAAAGATAAAATTGTGCAAAATCACCATAATTATCCAGCTTGGGTTCTAAAGAGACTAGATACAGATGAGTATCTATGTATTCACCCAATAGTTTACCCGATAGATCGACTAACTCATATTTTTCAGTTAATTGAAGACCTGTATGTCCAATTTTAGAGGATGGAATATAAGTTTTCTCAGTCACCGAGTTTTTTAGAAGTGATCCAATTTTATAGCCTAATTCAGGATCTTTATTTAACTCTAATTCGTACAGACCTTCATTGGTTAAGTAATCACCAAAAATATACAGTTCATTTATATCAAGATTTTCCATATCTTTTCGGTTGCTTAAATAGTCTACACGGACATACTGCGTATCTCCTTTACTCGTAAAAGTGAGTTTGTCGAATAAATAATCGGAGCCAGTAAAATATGAAGGAGAATAGGCAGACCATTCAGAATCATTTGTTGTAGTATTTCCAGTTCCAGGGTTTGAATCAGAAGAAGAGGATCCCCCACCACAAGCACTTAGCATGAATGCACTAAAAATTGCGAGTGATAAATCTTAAATTTCATAAAAATCCCTATAAAAAATCGTAGTAATAAAATTGTTTTTTAAAATAAAGCAGACTAATTATAGCGAATAAATATCAAAATTAAATTTGCAAAATATATAAAAATTAACTATTTAAATATACTTAACAATCAAAATGTCATCCACCACAAAATACCAATCAACACCGCCATATGCAAAATCTGTACTGGCGCAAAGTACAGAGAAAATTTGAAACCACCCGTTACAGCAGCATTGACTGACTTGGCTACAGCATGTGCGCCCAGCCCCAAAAGCAGGGCATAGATCAGCCGGGTATTGGATGGATCTCCTTGAATGACCACGCTTGCCATTGCGGCATGAATTTCAAATAAAGATGCGAACAAGGTGCCTGCCAGCAAACCTGCATCTCCCAGTAATAGCTCTAGCCCATAAATTCCAGCCTGAATCAATGTCAAGGTGACGGCAATAATTACCGCCTCCTTCAGGCTAAACATCTGACTATCTTCTTCCTTTGCACAGTTCTCCGCTGGCTTGGCTTTACGTAATAGCAGAAATGCACAAGCAGCCAAAATGGCCATCGCAACCAAGGAGGGTAAAATCAGAATTTTCAACCAGCTCCACGACACCCCTCCAACGACAATAAATAACAATATCAGGGTCGAAATACAGGACATGAGTGCTGCGCCTGCATTGGATTTAGCATCGACCTCACCTTTGCGTACCTGTAGACCTAAATGGGCAATGGTCGCGGTACTGGAGACAAAACCTGAAGCAAGGGAGGATAGCATGAGGGCATTTTTACTGGATAAAAGCCGTTTGGCCACGTGAGCAAGTGCCTGTACCACCAGAATTAAGCTCAATAGTCTTAAGATCAGGTGCGGGTTGAGGACTTCTCCCCATAAAGGCGTGTCGGGTGTTAGTGGCAGGCCGATCAGAATCAGGGCAAGTAATAATAGCCCATCTCTAAACTCTGCTTCGGTAATCCATTGTCCGGCAATATTATGCAGGGAGTGTTTGGCCATCAGAATAGTCGTCAGCATGACCGCGAGCCCTGCGGCCAAGGGGATATTCCAAAGACAGATTGCCCCAATAAAATACGTCATGAGAAAGGCGAGTTCTGTGGTAATGCCAGGATCTTCAGGCTGATTTCGGATTGAAAAAATCACCATGCCACCCACAATCAGCGCACCGGCAAGTCCAATACTCATACCGAACAGGAAGCATAGCGCACCCAATAAGGCACAGATGGCAAAAGAGCGTAAACCGGCAAAACTGGGTTGATGTTCACGTTGTTTATGACGCTCTCGTTCCAGGCCAATTAACAAGCCACAGCCTAAAGCCGCCGTCAGGATGGCCAGAAGCTCCTGAAAAGAGCTACTGCTATTCAGGGGTACCGCGCTAAAATCCAAGTTTCACCTCAGCCACCTAACAAAACATGCTGTTTGAAATATAGGCGATTCTTCTAGAGCGCGACAAGCTGGAAATACATTAAAGATTGAATAACGGTCGAGGCATCCCAGTATTTTTAAATCCATTCAGCAAAAGTCACTGACATTGCTAACTGGCTAATGCGAAAAATAACAAAAACTTGTTATAGTGAAGGCAGATTTGGGGATTGATAACAATGAAATTTGACTTTGAAATTGATACTGCCTGGTGTTTAGACCAACTGTTTAAAGATGGCAAAATCAGTGAACGTGACCGGATGCTGGTGCAGACCACCCATCGTCAACGTGAACAATTAAAATGGCATCCTTTACAGTGGCTGGCCAACTTCAATCTTATTGATCAATCCCATCCGCAAACCACATTGACCTTGAACCGCTTATGTCAGTGGCTGGCCGAAAAAACTGGATTAATGTTCTATATCATCGATCCTTTAAAAGCGGACGTACAGGCATTGACCCATGTCATGTCACAGGAATATGCACTACGTAACCATATTCTGGCCGTTGAGATTCAGGCCGATAAAGTTCTGATCGCGACCGATCAGCCGTATAAGACTGAATGGGTCTCTAATCTTGAACAGAATATTTCCCCGAAAAAAATCCAACGGGTGCTGCTGAATCCAGAACAGTTACAACGATATATTGTCGAATATTATCAGGTTAGCCGTGCCGTCAGTGGCTCACAAAAATCCTCGGCCTATGACCGGGAAAATAAAGGCGTCGAAGCCTTGCTACAACTGGGCGATTCGCAAAATCCGGATGCCAATGACCAGCATATTGTCAAACTGGTGGACTGGGTGCTGCAATTTGCCTTTGAACAGGGTGCAAGTGATATTCATATGGAACCGCGCAAAGGTACGGGCAAGATTCGCTTTCGAATCGATGGGGTGTTGCATACCATTTATAACATGCCGGCCAATACGCTGACAGCGGTGATTTCCCGGATCAAGATTCTGGGCCGGATGAATGTGGCAGAAAAGCGTAAACCACAAGATGGCCGTCTGAAAACCCGAACGCCGAAAGGACAGGAAACCGAATTGCGTCTGTCGACCTTGCCGACCGCATTTGGCGAAAAACTGGTGATGCGTATTTTTGATCCGGAAGTTCTGGTCAGAAGTTTTCAGCAACTCGGTTTTGAAGGGCATTTACTGAATGACTGGAATAATCTGACCAGTCACAGTCACGGCATCATTCTGGTCACCGGGCCAACTGGTTCTGGTAAAACCACAACGCTGTATTCGACCTTGAAGCAGCTGGCGACGGAACAGGTCAATGTCTGTACCATTGAAGATCCGATCGAGATGCTGGAACCGAGTTTCAACCAGATGCAGGTCAATAATGGTATTGAACTGGGCTTCGCCGATGGCGTGCGCGCGCTGATGCGTCAGGATCCGGACATTATCATGGTCGGTGAGATTCGTGATCAGGATACGGCCAATATGGCGATCCAGGCGGCACTCACCGGGCATCTGGTGTTATCTACCCTACATACCAATGATGCGCCGTCGAGTCTGACCCGTTTGCATGATCTGGGCGTGCAACCTTTTCTGACCGCAGCCACCATTCTCGGGGTATTGGCGCAGCGTCTGGTGCGTAAACTCTGCCCACACTGCAAGCAGGAAAGCTTCCTGAATGAACAGGAATGGCAGCATCTGGCGGCAGACTATCCTTTACCGCGTCCGGAATTTGTTTTTAAAGCCGTAGGTTGTGAGGAGTGCCGTCATACCGGTTATAAAGGCCGGATTGGTATTTACGAATTTATGCCCCTGAGTCTGGAAACCAAGCAGCTGATTGGGGCCGACGCTAACTTAAACAAGCTACGCCAGCAGGCAAAAAAAGAAGGGGTAGAACCGCTGCGTATCGCGGGTGCGCGTAAGGTCGTAGAAGGAATGACCACACTGGAAGAAGTATTGAGAGTGGTTCCTTTAAATTAATTTTTAAAGATGAAGCAATCTTAAGTTTCAATTCATCTTCGGCTGTTTTAATAGCATTATCGAAACAAAGCACAGATACACAAAGAGGTATACGCCATGAAAATGATGATGAATACAGTTTTAGCAGCCGCACTGATGGGTTCAATTGCGACAGCCGCAGTTGCAAGTAATGAAGCCGTGAATCAACCCGTGGTAAATCAGGCTGCTTTTGCGAAAACGATGACAGTGCAACAGGCCTTGGGCATGAAAGATGATAGCAAGGTTCAGCTTAAAGGCTATGTGGTTAAAGCGGTTGGTAATGAAAAATATCAGTTCCGTGACAGCACAGGCAGCATTACCGTAGAAATCGATGATGAACTGTGGCAAGGCAAACCGATTTCAGCCAAAACGCCAGTGACCATTATCGGTGAAGTGGATATTGACTATAAACCGGCAAAACGTGTTGAAATTGATGTCGAGCAGCTTCGTTTCTAATTCTAATATGAGCAGAGGAATTGAATCTGAAGCTTACTCTGGATTCAAAAACTGTAAAAAACCACATGCAAATCATACAAAAAAGCATGTGGTTTTTTTGAGTCTGGAGATTTTTCAGGGCAAGATAGAGAGATTGGCAAAGCGGAGCACAGCATGCGTATTCTTTTGGCAGAAGATGATCAGTCTCAGGCAGAAAGTATTCAGACCTGGCTGGAAATGGACGGCTATGTGATTGACTGGGTCGAGCGTGGCGATCATGCCATTTTGGCGATCGAACAGCATCAATATGACTGCGTATTACTGGATCGCGGACTACCACATGCGACTGGAGATGACATTCTAAAAAGCTTACGCAGCATACAGAAAGATACACCGGTAATTTTTATTACCGCCCGGGACAGTATTGATGATCGGGTTGAGGGACTGGATCTTGGTGCCAATGATTATCTGGTCAAACCTTTTAGCCTGGAAGAGCTTTCCGCCCGGGTGCGTGCGCAGTTAAGACTGAAACAGAAAACGCCAAATCATATTCTGAAATGGCAGGATTTAAGTCTGGACACCCAGGCCAAGGCTCTGAATAAGGCTGGTCAGGCAATTGGTCTGACCGCGAAAGAATTTCAGATTTTATATAAACTGATGCAGCAGCCGGAACATATCATTACCCGCGAGCAACTGGAAGAATCGCTATATGCCTGGGGGGATGAAATTGAAAGTAATGCCATTGAAGTGTTTATTTACCAGTTACGTAAAAAAATTGGCAGCCAGATGATTAAAACCATCCGTGGTTTGGGTTATCGCATGCATAAACCCGAGGCATAAATATGTCTGCACCAGTCTCCCTGCAAACTCGCCTGATCAAGAATGCCATGCTGAGCTCCATGCTGGCAGGATTGTTGGCGTGGTTGCTGTTACTCGGGGCTTCAAGTTATCAAGCCATTCAGCTGCATGACGATTTGATGGAACAGATTGCCGAGTTATTACTTGGGGATGTCAGACAGGCCGAAGGCGATCAGGTCGATGAAATCAGTGAGCAATTCGATATTCAATATGCGCTGTTGCTCAATCAGGATGTTTTGACCACCTCTATCGAGGATGACTTGCTCAACAGCCTACAGGCAGATGAACCAAGTGGCTTTCAGTTCGCCTATGAAAATGGCCGTTTTATCCGGATTTTGATTGCGGAAGATGAAGGATTGCAGGTCAAAGTGCTGCAGCCTTTATCGGTACGTTTTAATGAATTATGGCAAACCACCTTAAGCTTTGCCGGAATTTTACTCCTGCTCTGGTTATTGCAATGGCTGATTTTGCATGTGGGGGTGAAACGTCAATTACGGCCTTTAAACAATATTTCCAGAGCGATAGGCGCCAAGTCGGCCGAAGATTTAAGTCCGATCCGCAGTCCGGATCCTGAAATCACGGAATTGCAACCGATCGTACATCAGTTGAACGCCATGCTCAGCCGGCTGGAAAAATCACTGGCGGCGGAACAGCGCTTTACCGCAGATGCATCGCATGAATTACGTTCACCGCTTTCTGCGATTCAGATGCGTTTGCAGGTGCTGAAACGTCAATATCAGCAGGATGCCCAGTTACCGCAGGCCCTGCAACTGATTCAAAATGATGTCAATCGTGGTACGCAAGTGCTGGAGAATTTACTCTTATTGGCACGTCTGGATCCTGAAAAAGCAGAGCAGTTGCCGCAACAGGCCGTAAATCTGAAAATGATTGTTCAGGAGGTATTACAGGCCTTGCAGCCTTTTGCCGCAGAGAAACAGATCGAGTGGCAACTGAGCATAGACGATGGCCAGATCATGGCAAATGCAGAATTAATTTTTAGCTGCATTCGTAACTTGGTGGATAATGCAATTCGCTATAGCCCAGAACAAGGTAGGATTGAGATAAAAACAGATGTTGATGCCGCAGGGCGTTTGCGCTTAGTGATTGAAAATTCGGGAACAGGCATAGCACGGGAAGTATTGGTACATCTGGGAGAACGGTTTTATCGTGCTTTAGGCACACGTACCTCAGGATCGGGTTTGGGGCTGTCGATTTGTCGTAAGATCATGCAATTACACGCAGCAGAAATTGAGATTGCGGCCTCTGATTTGGGCGGACTGAAAGTTATACTCAGTTTTGCCAAATCGTAATTCAGTTCGCTAAAAAAGCAGTATGCGCTGATTCATACTGCTGGTTCCCACGTTTATTATGATTAGAGTGTTATCGTTATTTTGTGAGGATCAGGCGATTATTACGGGTCAGGCGTAAACGGTATTCTTCACCAGCATGCATGATTCTAATTTCACGCCCAAGTGCGAAAAGATTATTTGAGTGCAGCATGGGTAGTGCATGATGGCTATCGTTATTACGGCTAAACAAGCTAAAAGGTGCGTTCATTCCATCGACTCCGTGGTATCTGTTTTGGATTGATTTAAATGATAATCATTATCGAATAGGTCTGTCAATGAATAATTCTGTAATTTATAAAATAGAGCAATTTGCTTACAATCTGTAAAACTTCGAGTGCAGTAAAATGATGTCTAAACCCAATATTCATGTTGCGATTTCAATCTTATTTCATAAAAATCAAGTGCTTGTGGGGTGGCGAGAAGCCAGTCAGCATCAAGGCAACAAATATGAATTTCCAGGTGGAAAAGTAGAATCGGGTGAGCAACCGGTTGAAGCCTGTCGACGTGAAGTGCTGGAAGAGGTCGGGATTGATCTGGAACACTGGCATGCATTCGATTTTATCTGTCATGAATATGAAGATGTCATTGTCAACCTACATATATTTCATGCGTCAGTGTCTGAGTCACAATTGTCAGGAATTCAACCACCCTGGAGCTGGTATGCGCGTGAACAGCTGAGCAGTCTGAATTTTCCCAAAGCCAACCAGTCCATGCTGCAAAAGCTGCAATGGCCACAACGTATTAAGATCGCAGATGATCTGGCGACTTTGCAGCAACTCGATCCGGATCAGATGCTGTATTGGCGAGTGGCAATTACACCTGAACGCGTTATGCAATTACAACAGCTTCCGATTGAGCTGCTTTCCAAGCTAATAATTAATCAGGAGCTCTGGTCACAGCTTAACGAATTGCAACAGCAAACGATTCGCACCCTTCACCTGAAACAGTCCCAGTTAGTGGCCTTGCAAGCCGGTCAGTTACTGCGAGGCTATCGTTATATTGCAGCTTGCCATGATCTGGCGACATTACAGCAGGCTGAACAGATTGGCTGTGAGGCAGCTTTGCTCAGTCCGGTGCTGGCGACACCGACACACCCGGGTACTGAGACATTGGGCTGGGAGCAGTTCCAACAGCTGGCAACCCAGGTACAAATTCCGGTATTTGCCTTGGGCGGGCTGAAAACAGAAGATCTGAGCTATGCACAAGGCCGGCATGCTTATGGTATTGCAGGTATAAGCAATATATAAGTAAGCTGCTTTTTATTGGTAAGTTATAATTAAGATATTAAAGTTTTTTTAAAGCCTGCTGGGCATTTTGAATGGCTTTGGTGTCTTTTTGCTGTTGTGCAGCCTTTAAACGAACCTGCCAGAGCTGTTTCTTCATCGCATTTGATTGCGCATAGCTCAGGCCACGTAATGCAAAAGCATCTGCACGTGCAGGCTGATTTTTGCGGTTCGCAATCATGCCCAGGTACAGATAAGTTTCAGATGCTTGAGGTGCCAGGCGCTGGGCTTGTACCGCTGCTGCTTCGGCCTGAGAAAATTGCTGCTTGGCATAGGCCTGCTGGGTTTGCTGCATAAGACGCTTGAAAGCAGGCAGATTACGGCCATCATCAAATTTCTGGTTTTTAGGCTTTTGCTCAGGAATTACAATTTTCTGGCGTTTGATTTCAGGACGGTCATAAGGCGTAATCACGACGCCGTCTGGGGTCTGTGGTTTAGGCTTTTCTGTTGCAGGTTTGGCTGGAGCAGCTGGCTCTGGCTCAGGAAAGCTTTGGCAGCCCACCAAACTGAGGATGAGCAGGCCAGGGATGATTTTTTGTAACATAAACATAGACTCAATTAATGGCTATAACTTCCACTCGAGATAATACGGGTTTCGTTGGCAAGATCGCGTTCTATTTCTGTTTCACTTTCTTGTATATAACGGCTGATATCATCCATCTCGTCCGGATTGGAAGAAGAAGGTTCCGAGTCGATGGTCACTGGTTCCGTCACGTAGCGCGAGAGACCGCAAGGGGTGGCCTGATTCGGTAGCGAATGCTGCGAAATCGGAATATACATGGCACCTTCACAGCCTGGCGCAGACAACAAGCCGGTATAACGATCCAGCCAGTGCCATTGAATTTCATTCGGTTGTGGCAGATTGACCGGCTTCTGACGTAGCTGTTTCATGACATTGACCCAGACCGGAAGAGCACCCGAGGAACCGGTTAGGCCAGTGACTTTATTGTCATCCAGACCGAGCCAGACCACCGTCATATAGTTACCTGAATAACCGGCAAACCATGAATCACGGCTATCATTGGTGGTGCCTGATTTACCTGCAAGATTCAGATTACTCGGCAGACTGTTATAAGCTGCGCGGCCTGTACCACTCGACATGACCTGTTGCAGGCCATAATTCAGGGCATAGGCTGAAGCCGGGTCAATGGTCGGTTGTACGCTTAAGCTATAACGGTCGAGTATCCGTCCATTGGCATCGACCACAGAGCGAATTGACTTGGTTGGATATTTAAAGCCACCTGTGGCGAAGTTACCATAAATATTCATCACCTCCATTGGCGACATATCCACCGCGCCTAAATAAATAGACGGATAGGATGGAATATCAGAAGTGACGCCAAATTTTTTCAGATGATTAATAAAGGTAGACAGACCAAATTCTTGTCCTAAACGTACAGTAGACAGGTTGTAGGATTGTGACAGCGCTTGTGACATCGGTACGACACCATGTCCACGGCCACTGTAGTTTTTCGGCGTCCAGGTCTTACCATCACTTTGCACACTAATTTCACTGTCTTCAATCGGACTGGCCCAATGGTAACGATTTGATTCCAGTGCACTCAGGTAAATCACAGGCTTTAATAATGAACCCACCTGACGTTTGGCATCTACTGTACGGTTAAAGCCGGTAAAATCTTGAGTCGAGCCAACTGCTGCAACCAGTTCACCATTTTCCGGATGCGATACCAAAACTGCACCCTGCAAGTCTTTTAAACGACCCGGATTAGATTTGGTTAAACGTGCGACTGTCTGCTTAAAACTGTCCTGAATTCGGGTTTGAGCCAAAGGATCTAGCGTGGTGAAAATACGCAGACCCTGATTGGTCAGGTCAGTTTCCTGATAGTCAGTGCGTAATTGACGACGCACAATATCCAGGAAGTCCGGGAAACGTGCAGGGCCCAAGGTTGGTTTTGAAATCACATTCAATGGACGTGCGGTTTCTTTTTCATATTGTTCTTGGCTTAGATAGCCCATCACCAGCATATTATTCAGGACGATATCACGACGTTTTTTCGCACTTTCAGGATTACGCCATGGGTTATACAAGCTTGGACCTTGTACCAGACCGACTAAAAAAGCCTGCTGGGAAATATTCAGTTCACGCAGTGGCAGACCGAAATAAAACTGGGAAGCCAAGCCATAACCATTAATTGAATAGTTACCATTTTGGCCGAGATTCACTTCATTTAGATAAGCTTCCAGAATTTCATTCTTGTCATAATGTAATTCAACCAGCATGGCCATAAAGGCTTCATTGACTTTACGCTTTAAGGTACGCTCAGGCGTCAAATAGAAATTTTTCACCAGTTGCTGGGTTAAAGTCGAGCCACCCTGACGTTTGCCACCGGTAATATTACTGACAACAGCACGTGCAATACCGCGTGGAGATACGCCATGGTGTTCATAGAATTTACGGTCTTCAGTTGCGATGAGCGCTTCGATCAAGGGTTTAGGCACTTTATTCAGTTTGATCAGTACCCGGTCTTCGTTATGCTGTGGATAAATTCCTCCAATCAATAAAGGTTCCAGTCGGGCAATACCGCTAGAAGATGGCTTGGTGGCGCTAACCTCAGTCACTTGACTAGCACTAAAACTCACTTTCAGAACTTGTTCCGGTTCAACCCGATCACCAAAATCAAAGCCACGGGTATGTACATATAAAGTATTTCCCGTAGTGACAAAATTGCCCGACTTGGCATAACTATCCGAGTTTTTATAACCGAGTAATTTTAATTCTTGTTGGAAATCCTGCTGACTGACTGGGGCATTGACGTACACTTCCATTGGACGTGCGAAAACTTTCGCCGGAATATCCCAGCGTTGACCTTCAAATTTTTCGCGTACAATATTATCTAATTTAATCAGGTAAATACTAAATACGACAAAGATGGAAATGACTAAAATCGAGAAAATTAAGGCAAAAAACCCCATGCCACGTTCAGATTTCATAAATACTTATAAGATCCTGTGAAATTGTGCTAATCATGCGAAGCTTTTAATCATTTTGCAATATTTAATCAATAAATGCGCTTAAAATTAAAATCAAAGCCCACAATTTCTCCTTAATTCAAATATATTTCAAATAATTTGCGACGAGCTAGCATCCTGTTATAAATTATCATCCAGGTATAGCTTAATGCTATGATATGCAAGATCCGTAGCGGAGCGACGACACTGGTGCAAATTTCCCATAAAACCTTTCGAAATATCGGGTTAATAGGACGTCCTGATAAATCATCGGTGGTTGAAACCTTATGTCTTATTCATGATCATCTTCTGAATTTAGGCTTACATCCTGTTTTTGATGCAGCGACAGCTGAACTCGTTCCATATAACAATACCCAAACTGTCAGTCGTGCTTTACTTGGTGAAGTCGTTGATCTGGTCATTGTGGTAGGAGGGGATGGTTCGCTTTTGCATGCAGCACGCGCACTGGTCAAGTACAATACTCCTGTGATTGGCGTTAATCGGGGGCGTCTGGGATTCTTAACCGACATCAAGCCAACCGAAGTCATCTTTAAGCTGGATCAGGTGTTAAAAGGTGATTTTCAGACTGAGCGACGTTTTTTACTCGAAGTCGAAATTCGCTCCAAAGGCGAAGTGATTTACGATGCAATTGCACTGAATGATGTGGTACTGCATTCAGGAAAATCGGTGCATATGATCGATTTTGAACTGAATATTGACGGACAGTATGTCTATCGTCAGCACAGTGATGGCCTGATTGTATCGACGCCGACCGGCTCTACGGCTTATGCACTTTCTGGGGGCGGGCCAATTGTCCATCCAAGTATGGATGCGATTGCGCTGGTGCCGATGCATCCGCATACCTTGTCTTCACGCCCGATTGTGGTCGGTGGACACAGCGAAATTAAATTACTGATTCGTGAAAATCGCGTACTGCCGATGGTCAGTGCGGATGGACAACACAGTGTGTCTTTGAATGTTGGCGATAGCGTCCATATTCGCAAGCATCCCTTTAAACTGAATCTTCTGCATCCACCGGGCTATGACTTTTATAATGCCTGTCGAACCAAACTGGGGTGGAATCAGGACTTTGATTATTTTAAGCAGGATTAAATCATGAATATTGAACAAATGCTTGCCGTACTCAATCCTGAGATTGTTGAACGCCTAAGAACAGCAATTGAAATTGGAAAGTGGCCAAATGGTGTAGCCCTAACTCAGGAACAACGCCAGACTTGTATGCAGGCAGTCTATGCCTGGGAAATGAAAAACTTGCCTGAAAATGAGCGCAGCGGTTTTATCGATCGCGGCACCAAAGAAGAAGGCGAGGAATGTGATGATGATCATCACAAGAATGAACCGGAATTCAAGCCAATTCGTTTTGTCTAAGCACTGAGGTCGAGTCAGTCGAAAGATATTTAAAAAAGCATTGTTCAATGAAGGAACAATGCTTTTTTTCTACACATTTCAAAGTTTAAACGGTGTGACGATTCACCCATAATTCTTTGGCTTTTTGCATCGCAACTTCATAGCTTTTACATGCACCCATGCTATACAACGCAATGCCCATGGTTTCCGTAACCGCAATCTCGCCATATTCATGGCTTTGCTGACCATCCCATACTGCTTTAAA
The DNA here is from genome assembly GCF_013418995.1 of Acinetobacter sp. YH12106. NCBI lineage: Bacteria > Pseudomonadati > Pseudomonadota > Gammaproteobacteria > Moraxellales > Moraxellaceae > Acinetobacter > Acinetobacter sp. YH12106. Next base: position 71,942 of record NZ_VPAV01000010.1, on the reverse strand, counting down.
TAAGGCCAGATCCAGTTCTTCCTCAACCGGACTACGATTGTCAGTCAGTTTCGGTAGTTCATAATCATACAGTTCGCCATCTTTAATACCGCAGATCAAAGTTTTGGCATCTGGATTACGCTCAAATTCGCCCCCTTCACCTTTAATCACCGCACTATTTTTATAACCTAAGCGGAAAGCCGCCTGTTGGTGCGAACCACGATAAGCCGGATGGAAAATGGCTTGCAGCGTCGCTTTGGCATTAAAAGGATTAATCAGGCGCGCCAAAGTATGAATCGGTGAGCGTAGACCCATGACATTTCGCAGCGCAATCAGGTCCGACAGAATCGGAGAAATCACGTCGAGCGGGATATAAGCAAAATGCTGTTGCTGCAACTGCTGTTCAACCTCGGCATCATTCTGACAGATTGGATAGCCTAAGTAAGTGAGCACCTGTTCGGTATAAACACGGTTCATGGTATGACCCGAGGCACCATGCATCACAATATTATAGCCATGCTTGGCCAGCGTCAGTGCCGCCAGAATAAACCATGGATAATGTTTGCGCTTGCCTGCATAGGAAGACCAGTCCAGATCAACATCCAGTGTTTTGAAATTGAGCTGGTCACGGGTCGCCTGAACAAAACCGGCCAATTCATCGACTGATTCTTCCTTGACCCGTAATAACATCAAGAAAGCACCTAACTGCACATCGAGTACTTCATTCTTCAAAATCATGCCGAAGGCTTGATAGGCTTCATCATAGCTGAGGGAGCGGGCGCCATTTTTCCCCTTACCCACGATGCGTACATATTGGGCAAAGGGATGTTCGAAATCTCTATAAATATTTCTTTTGGTATTCATAACTTATACAGCTTAAAGCAAATATTGGGGTGGAAGGGAAGGTGAAAATCCATGCAACCTTTCAGTATACGGAAAACAGGTATTTAAATCCGGTTATCGACTAATGTCTAATTCAATGCGAGCAAAAAGAAGGCAATTGCATAAGACTTTATGCACATTTAATGGGATTTTTCAGTAAAATTCAGACAATTTTTAGAGTTTGTTTAAGTTTTCTTAATCTCTTTCTCCCATTTAATACTTTGGTCTGATGCTGCGCGTCAGATTGAATGCGTGGCTGATTTTCATTTTGAACATTCTCTTGAGCCTATTGAGATTTGATCCAGTTCATCTTCAGAGCAGATGAACAGATCAGTGCATTTCTCAAAATGGTCTTTTTATTTTCAGATATCGTTCAAGTAGATTTATTATGGCGAAAAAACCGATTTATAAGTCACTGTATTTTCAGGTGATTGTGGCTATTATTGCAGGTATTCTGGTCGGGCATTTCTCGCCGAGTGGTACGCAAATTATCAATGGTGTAGAACAGTATGTTCCTGGCTTGGGTGAACAGCTTAAACCGCTGGGTGATGCATTTATCCGCCTGATCAAAATGATCATCGCACCGGTGATTTTCTGTACCGTGGTCAGCGGTATTGCGGGTATGGAAAGCATGAAATCAGTGGGTAAAACTGGTGGTGTTGCTTTACTTTACTTCGAAATTGTCTCCACGATTGCGTTAGTCATCGGTCTGGTGGTGATTAACATCGTCAAGCCAGGTGTAGGCATGAACGTTGATCCTGCATCACTGGATACCACGGGCATCAGCAAATATGTCGCTACAGGTGAGTCACAGTCGACGATCGACTTCCTGATGAATATCATTCCAAATACGGTGGTAGGTGCATTTGCGGAAGGCGAAATTCTACAGGTTCTGTTGTTCGCGATCATTTTTGGTTTCGCGCTGCATAAGCTGGGTGATCAAGGCAAGCCAGTCTTGAAACTCATCGACCAGATTTCACATGTATTCTTCAATATTGTGAACATGATAATGAAACTTGCGCCAATCGGTGCATTTGGTGCGATGGCCTTTACCATTGGTAAATATGGTATTGGTTCGCTTGCTCAGCTGGCACAGTTGATCATTTGTTTCTATATCACCTGCGTACTGTTTATTTTCATCGTACTGGGTTCAATTGCGCGTTTTGCGGGTTTCAGTATCATGAAGATGATTCGCCTGATCCGTGAAGAACTGCTGATTGTACTGGGTACTTCTTCTTCAGAATCAGTATTGCCACGTATGTTGAAAAAACTGGAACTTGCTGGTGCTGAAAAATCAGTGGTAGGTCTGGTGATTCCAACCGGTTATTCATTTAACCTAGATGGAACTTCAATCTATTTGACCATGGCTGCGATCTTTATTGCGCAGGCGACCAATACACAACTTGATTTGTCTCATCAGATTACCCTTCTTCTGGTACTGTTGATTTCATCTAAAGGTGCGGCAGGTGTCACGGGTTCTGGCTTTATTGTGATGGCGGCAACCTTGGCTGCTGTGGGTAATATTCCTGTTGCAGGTCTGGCCTTGATTCTCGGTATTGACCGTTTCATGTCTGAAGCGCGTGCCTTGACCAATCTGGTGGGTAACTCTTTGGCGACTTTAGTGGTTGCGAAATGGGTTGGCCAGTTAGATATGGACAAGCTGAACTACGCTTTAGCGAATCCTGCAGAAATTGATGAAAAAATGGCGCAAGAAGGCAATAACGCTCACTAAGTTTGAGTCTGTTTTTCGTGTCTAAAAGGGAAGCTTCGGCTTCACTGCTGTCCCACAATTTTTACAAGAGGAAGCTCATTTAAGCTTCCTCTTGTTTGATGGGGACTTTATCGGGTGAAAATAACGCTTTTAAGGTTTTTATTTCAAATAAATTCACTTGAATTATTCTGAGTAAGCGCTGAACTGTCCAGCCTTTTTTCCCTAAATGTTGAGCGAAACTTACCAGTAAATAGGCGATCATCGCAATCCAGATTTGCGTCTGAATGGCGTTCTTGCTTCGGCCTAAAAAGGCTTTTAATTTCAGGTTCTGTTTAATCGCTTTAAAGAACAATTCAACTTTCCAGCGGTCTTTGTAAATCGCTGCAATGGTAGAGGCAGCTAGATGAAAGTTATTGCTGAGAAAGCTAAAGTGCTTGCCAATTTGCTGATCTCTATATTCAATTCTTCTTAATACGGGGGCTTTTCTTTTTAGGGCATGTGCGCTATTTAGCTGAATGGTTTCATCTTTTAGAATGCCTTTGGATTCAAGCACGGGATGTTGCTGGATCACCTGATACACCGATTTAGGTCTAAAACGTGTCACAAAGCTAACGTTTTGAGCGCTTAGATTCGCATACCATTGATAATCGACATAGCCTTTATCAAAGACCACAATGCTGCCAGCGGGAAACTGGAATTTTCGGCCTTGTAACATGTCATTTTCTTTACCATTTTCAACTGCAATAAACTCAGGAATATCATTGCTGTGATTCAATCCTATGCTGAGTTTCATGCTGGCTTTTGAGTCGTGAACTTTGGCCCATTCACATAAGGAAAGCGACAGGTCAATATGACTGGCATCCAGGGAATATAATGGATTCTTAAAGCGAAATTTATGGGCTACTTTTGAGTGTTCATAGTATTTAAGCAACTTGTAAAAGAGCTGTTGATACAAGGCAGCAGGCTGCTGCTCATTGATTCGTGCCAGTGTACTTCGGGGAATAGACTTTGCTCCGAAATGACTCAGTTTGTCCTGTTGGCACTCCAGATTGGATTGAATATCTCTCAGACTTTGCCTGCAGGAAAGTTGAGACATCAAGATGGCAATAAACTGATCCCATCTTGAAGCCGCTCTAAATTTCTGTCCAACATGGTGTACTTTAGCAAGTTGCTCAAAATCCTGTCGCACGACGGGTTTAATAAGCTGATGAAATACGGTATTCTGATGTGACAAAACCTGAATCCTGGTCGTTAAAGTGTTTGTTTGCACTCATATTTTAACGATTTGGACTCAGGTTTTTTATTTAAATCAAACTATGGGACAGCAGTGGCTTCGGCTTCCCTTTTTTATTGACTGTGAAGTTAGTAAAAAGATGAATGCCGGCACATGACAGGGAGCATGAAAGTCGATAGTCTGTGAAAAGGAAACTAAAATGATAAACAACAAGGACAATAGAATGCTTGCCTACGATGCCGATCTAGAATTATTCCGCGATAATTTTAAACGCTTTATGAACGAACATGTCGCGCCGTACTATGACCAGTGGGAACGTGAAGGTCTGATGCCGCGTTCAGTCTGGAATGCCCTCGGTGAAAATGGCTTCTTGTGTGTGGATGTTCCGGAGGAATATGGCGGCTATGGGGTGCCAACCGATTATTCATTGATGCTGATTGAAGAGTCTGCACGTGCCGGATACAGTGCCATTTCTACAGGATTGTCCTGTCATTCGGATATTGCTGCGCCCTATATCTTGCACATTGGAACTGAAGAGCAGAAGAAACACTGGTTGCCGAAAATGGTGAGCGGTGAAGTGGTCGGTGCGATTGGTATGACCGAGCCAGGTGCCGGCTCAGACTTGCAAGCCATGCGTACCAGTGCCATCTTGCAGGATGATTACTATGTATTAAATGGCTCAAAAACCTTTATTTCCAATGGTCAGCATGCCGACCTGGTGGTACTGGCAGTCAAAACCGATCCGCAAGCGCGTGCCAAAGGCGTTTCTTTGTTACTGGCCGACACGCATCTGGAAGGCTTTAAAAAAGGCACCAATCTGGACAAGATTGGCCTGCATGCGCAAGATACTTCGGAACTGTTCTTTGACAATGTCAAGGTGCCGAAAGACCAGTTACTCGGTCAACCGGGGCAGGGTTTTACTTATTTGATGCAGGAATTACCGCGTGAGCGTACCGCCATCGCAGCAACAGCCTTGGGTGCAATTCGTGGTTCTATTGATGTGACCACGCAATATGTGAAAGAGCGTCAGGCTTTTGGTCAGGCCATCGGTCAATTCCAGAATACTCGTTTTGTTTTGGCACAAGCGAAAATTGATGAATTGGCGACCGCAGCTTTTTATAACCAGAATCTTGAGCTTTATATGCAAGGGAAACTGGATGTCGAAACTGCAGCGGCATTGAAAAGTTTTTCTACCGATATGCAGATGAAGATTGCTGACAATCTGCTTCAGCTCTTTGGTGGTTATGGCTACATGACTGAATATCCAATTTCACGCTTCTTTGTCGATGCCCGTATTCAACGGATTTATGGCGGTACAAATGAAATCATGAAAGAAATTGTAGCGCGTGGTCTGTTAGGACGTTAATTTATTAATGAAAAAAGAGTCCTGTTAAGGACTCTTTTTTTTACAGGCAAGCTATAGCAAAGAGCCGTGACTCTGTTTTAAATTTTATGATTTTAAGACATTCAAACATTCATGAATAAAAATAGGCAGATCGTTGGGCAGGCGCGATGAGATCAACTGGTTATTATCATTTACCAGTTCTACATCATAATAGGTTCCACCCGCATGCTGTACGCGACTCGCATGCGCCCGGATACTGGTAATAATCCGATTTTTCAGCACATCTGCTTCACACAGTAATAAGGATGCATCACATAAACTGAAAATAGCTTTTTTGGCCTGATTGAAGGCATGGATGAACTGTAGCACCCGAACATCGTTAGAGAGAGAAACCGCAGATTCGCCCCCTGGAATCAGCAAGGCATCAAAGTCATCAATACTGATTTGTTCGATGCCACGGTCGATGGTCACGGCAGAACAGCCATGCAGCCCATAGACCACTTTGCCGGCGTTAAGTTCGATATTGCAGACGCTATGATGGGCAGCCAGCAAGGCAGCCACTGGCTCCAGATATTCTTGGTCTTCAAAATTATTTGTTATAAGTACTGCTATTCTTTTTGGCATGATTGATCCCCCCAACTCATGATTTAAATTAGACTAGCTGTTAAAGGTTGAAAAAACGTCTCTGCTTTGTAACAGAGTAGTAATTTCATGTAAAAAATCTAGGAAAATCAATATTAAATAAGAGAAATGAGCTTGAGGAGCGTGCATTTTATTGTGAAATCTATCTTAGATATGAATGGTTTAAAAATGAGCATTGCAAAGCAATTATTTTAATTTTCTTATGCTTAAAACCGCTATATAGATTAAGAAATAGTGATATTTCATATTCATTAAAATCAGTTAAGATGGAGAGGCTAAGTTTACAATTTGATAATGTAAATCAAGCCAAAATGCTGAACTAAATGTTACCAGATATGACTAAAAGCGATGAGTGGTTAAAACCAACTGTCTGTTTTTAAGACTTAATCTAGCAATGTCATATTGCGTAACATTTTAAAGCTCACTATTGTTATACTGAACAGATAAGGTTTATGAAGGGCGACATAACAATGATCAACGACGATCAAAACACCACGACTTCTCTTGATTTGGCAAAAATTCGTGAGGATATCGATTCTGTTGATCAGCAAATCCAGCAATTGATTAACCGCCGGGCACGTTTGGCTGAAGCAGTTGCAAAAGCAAAGTTTGCTTCAGAAGAAAGTCCGCTGTTTTACCGCCCAGAACGTGAAGCACAGGTGTTGCGCAATGTCATGGAGCGTAATGAAGGGCCATTGTCGGATACCACCATGGCGCGTCTGTTCCGTGAAATTATGTCCGCTTGTCTTGCGCTTGAAGCTCCGCAAAGTATTGCGTTTCTAGGGCCAGTCGGAACCTATACCCATTCTGCGGTACTCAAGCACTTTGGTCATGATGCGGTGGTTCGACCTTTACCGACAATTGATGAAGTCTTCCGTGAAGTCGAGGCGGGCAGTGCCCATTATGGTTTGGTGCCGGTGGAAAATTCCTCTGAAGGTGTAGTCAATCATACCCTAGACTGTTTTAAAACTTCGAACCTGAATGTGATTGGCGAAGTTGAATTGCCGATTCATCATCAATTTCTGATTTCTGAAAATACCCGTAAAGACAGTATTAAACAGATTTATGCACATCAGCAGACTTTGGCGCAATGTCGTAAATGGCTAGACGCGCATTATCCGGGTGTAGAACGTGTGGCTTTAAGTTCTAATGCTGAGGCTGCGCGCCGTATTCAAAATGAATGGCATTCTGCTGCGATTGCTTCTGAAATTGCATCGAGTATTTATAATCTTGAAATTATGCATGGCAATATTGAGGACAATCCGGAAAATACCACACGTTTCTTGGTAATTGGCCGTGAAAAAGTGCCTCAAAGTGGCAATGATAAAACCTCATTACTGATTTCTGCACATGACCGTGCTGGTGCATTGCTGGAAATTCTGGCGCCATTTGCCAAGCACAATATCAGCTTGACCAGTATTGAAACGCGTCCAGCACTTCCGGAAAAATGGGCTTATGTGTTCTTCATTGATCTTGAAGGTCATATTGAGCAGGAACATGTCAAAGCTGCAATTGCAGAAATTCGTCCTTTAGTTAAAGAAGTTCGCGTGCTCGGTTCATATCCTGCAGCTGTACTTTAAGTCAGCTATCCGTGGTCAGGGCGAGGGTGCTGACCACTGTTTTATACCTAAAATTGGAAGTCTAAAATGTCGTTTGTTCCAGCCAATTCAGGCATCTCAAAATTAAAGCCATATCAGCCAGGTAAACCGATCAGTGAACTTGAGCGTGAGTTGGGTCTTACCGATATCGTCAAGCTGGCATCCAATGAAAATCCACTGGGTTGTTCAGATAAAGTCAAAGAAGCAGTCGCTGCGGAAATTGCTGAAATTGGCCGTTATCCAGATGGAGGTGGCTTTATCCTGAAAGATCAGATTAAAACTCAGTTTGGTTTTAATCATGATCAGATTACGCTGGGCAATGGTTCAAACGACTTGCTAGAAATGTTTGCCCGTGCCTTCGTTTCTTCAAGCGATTCTGTGGTATATAGCCAGCACGCATTTGCGGTTTATGCACTGGTCACTCAAGCCATTAATGCACAAGCGATTGAAGTACCTGCCAAAGGTTTTTCACATGACCTTGAAGCGATGGCAGCAGCAATTCAGGACAATACCAAACTCGTCTTCATTGCCAATCCGAACAATCCGACCGGAACCTGGTTCGAAGAAGCCGAATTTGAAGCTTTCATGCAAAAAGTCCCTGCAAATGTAATTGTGGTGCTAGACGAAGCGTATGTGGAATATTTCCCGGAAAATTTCAATAGCCTGAAATTCCTGCAACAATATCCAAATCTGATTGTCAGCCGTACTTTATCGAAGTGCTATGGTCTGGCTGCACTGCGTGTCGGTTTTGCCTTGGCATCGGTTGAAGTGACCGATTATTTAAACCGTATTCGTCAGCCATTTAACGTCAATCATTTGGCCATGGTCGCTGCGGTGGCTGCACTGAAAGATGAAGACTTTATCGCGCGTTCTCGCGAAGTAAATAAAGCCGGTATGGCGCAACTTGAAGCAGGTTTTAAGGCTTTGGGTCTGAACTATGTGCCTTCTCGTGCTAACTTTATTCTGGTTGATGTACAGGCAGACCCCGCAGCAACCTTTAACGGTTTGCTGAAACAAGGGGTCATTGTACGTCCGGTCGGTATTTCCAGCCACATTCGTGTATCGATTGGTACTGAAGCAGAAAACGCGAAATTCTTAAGCGCGCTTGCTACAGTATTGGGTTTAGAGGCAAAAGCTTAATTCATGTCGCAGCCATTGTTTGAAAAAGTTGCATTTATTGGGCTTGGACTGATTGGTTCAAGTCTGGCGCGTGTCATTCAAGCCGAGCACTTGGCCAATGACATTGTGGCATCGACACGTTCGTCCAAGACTTTGGAAGATGCCAAGGCACTTGGTCTGATTTCTGCAGGCTATGCCGATCCTGTAGATGCAGTCAAAGGTGCAGATCTGATTGTTCTGGCTTTGCCGGTACGTGCCACACAAAAAGTACTTGAGCTGATTCAGCCGTATTTGACGGAAAATATCATTATTACTGATGTGGGAAGTACCAAAGGTAATGTGGTCGATGCGGCTAAAGCGGTCTTTGGTGACCAGCTTCCAGCAGGTTTTGTGCCGGGTCATCCGATTGCAGGTGCAGAGCATACCGGTGTACATGCAGGAAAAGTCGATCTATTTGCCAATCACAAGGTAATTTTGACGCCACTGCCAAGCAGTAGCGATTGGGCCGTGGAGAAGCTGATTCAACTGTGGCAAGCGGCCAAAGCCGAAGTGATTTGCATGGATGTGGACAAGCACGATGAAGTGCTGGCACATACCAGTCATCTTCCGCATCTCATGGCATTCAACTTGGTTGAACAGCTGGCCAAACGTGAAGACAACTTAGACATATTTCGTTATGCTGCCGGTGGCTTCCGCGATTTCTCGCGGATTGCCGCCAGTGATCCACAAATGTGGCATGACATCTTTTTTGCCAACAAAAAAGCAGTTCTGAATGCCGTAGATGGCTTTGAACAGCAGCTCGCGATTATTCGCAAATTGATCGAAGATGAAGATTCCCAAGCATTGATGGGCTTATTGGGTCATGCGCAGGCAGCTCGCCAGCATTTCAACCATATGCTCGCCAAGAAACCTTTCATGGAGAAAAATAAAGTGACACAACAATTTACCATTCAGCCGGGTGCCAAGACATTTCAAGGTAAATTTACCGTGCCAGGTGACAAATCTGTGTCACATCGCTCGATCATGTTTGGTGCCATCGCTGAAGGTACAACACATGTGACTGGTTTCCTTGAAGGTGAAGATGCACTGGCAACTTTGCAGGCTTTTCGTGATATGGGCGTCAGCATCGAAGGCCCTAAAAATGGTGAAGTCACCATTCATGGCGTCGGTATGCATGGTCTTAAAGCGCCACAGTCTGCCATTTATATGGGCAACTCAGGTACTTCAATGCGTTTGCTGTCCGGTATGCTGGCAGCGCAGAAATTTGATTCAGTGATGACCGGTGATGCATCCCTATCTAAACGCCCAATGGAACGTATTGCCAAGCCTTTACGTGAAATGGGTGCACTGATTCAGACCACGGGTGAACGTGGAACTCCGCCTGTCTCGATTACAGGCAACCAGCAACTACAAGGCATTCAGTACGATTTGCCAATGGCATCAGCGCAGGTAAAATCAGGTATTTTGCTGGCGGGCCTATGGGCAAATGGCGAAACCGCAGTGACTGAACCTGAACCAACCCGTGACCATACTGAGCGTATGTTGCGTGCATTTGGTTATGAGGTGAAAACCGAAGGCAATCGTATTTCATTACAAGGTGGTGGAAAGCTGGTCGGAACCAATATCCAGGTGCCATCTGATATTTCTTCTGCGGCCTTCTTTATGGTCGGCGCTGCGATTACTGAAAATTCGGATGTGACCTTAGAGGCTGTTGGTATCAACCCGACCCGTACTGGCGTGATCGAAATCCTGAAACAGATGGGTGCGGACATTACCGTTGAAAATGAACGCATTGCTGGCGGTGAACCGATTGCAGATATCCGTATTCGTGGTACGCGTACGCTTAAAGGCATTCATATGCCTGAAGATCAGGTGCCATTGGCGATTGATGAATTCCCGGCGCTGTTTATTGCTGCTGCCTGTGCCGAAGGTCAGACGATTTTGACCGGTGCTGCCGAGCTTCGCGTAAAAGAATCGGACCGTATTCAGGTGATGGCAGATGGCCTGCAAACCATGGGCATTGACTGTACCCCAACTGAAGATGGCATTATTATCGAAGGGAAGGGCAAATCAGGTGACTGGTCGCCAATCTTTACCGGTGGTGAAATTGAATCGCATCATGATCATCGCATTGCAATGAGTTTTTCGATTGCCGGTTTACGTAATTCGGAGCAGATCAAGATTGTCGGTACGGAAACGGTAGCCACCAGTTTCCCGACCTTTACAGAACTGACCTCAATTGCAGGTTTGCCTATTCAAGTTTCAGAATAATTTTTAAAATTATGTGAAACAGCCAAGCTTTTGCTTGGCTGTTTTGTTTATATTGCTTATGCTAAACCCATACAAGAAAAAAGCCATTAGGATGTAGCGATGCGAAAATTAAAATTCATGGCCAATACACGAAGCCAGCAACCCCAGGATGGTCAGGAAACCCAGGAATATGTAGCGCATTTTCTTGCCGAAACATTAGGTAAACATGGCTTTCAGACCTTAAGTCAAAGTGGTGCTCAGGTTGCCGTGAGCGTGGATGAACATGCTTTGCCCTTATCAGTGAGTTGTGAAACCAGAGATGAGCAGGGGCATCTGGTCTGTGAAATTGCCTCATATCCTGAAGAAGAACAAGATTGGCTCGATCGTATTACCGAACGAAGTCTGCTCAATCAGCTAGCACAAGCAGTAGAAAGCTCGCTCAAAGAGCAGGAAAGCTTTAGCGAGTTTGAATGGAAGAACTAATTCATAACTCCACTATAATTTGATCTCAACGCCAAAGTGAGTGTCTGATACTCAGCTATTTTCGTGCATCAGATGCATGAGAAGCTTATGCCGCGATTATCCCAAGTCTGATGCCCTTTATGACATGGGGGCTGCTAGAATCTGAACAAGCATTTGCAACAATATGGCAAAAATGGCTAGAGAATATGGCAGCTCATGAAGAATATGTGTTTTTGACAGCCATGCGGAAAGTCTGGAATTTATGGGGCTTTGTGGTTTAGATCGTTTAATGGATGAAGTGCCACAGCTTGGAATTTGGATCAAGGAAAGCCCGCATGGTCATAAATATGGTTGTGAAACGGTTGATGCTCTGGTTGGTTATGCCCTTGATGACTTAAATCGTCAGCGATTGATTTATCCTGTAGCCGAAGAAAATTGAGCGAGCCGAAAAGTCATTAAACGTTTGGGTGGAAAGATTGTTGATGTTGATATAGTACAACAAGCTAAATGTCGGGCAATGATTTATCACTTAGCTGAAAAACTGCTGTGAGAAGCATAAAAAAACCCATCATCTGACGGGTTTTATTATTTAGCCAAGCGCTAAGTAGCGGGTCATTGCAATCCGCAATTGCTTTAAATAGCCAGTAAAGAAATGATTGGCACCAGGCAATACGGTCACTAAATGACGCTGTGGTTTTGCCCATTCAATCATATCCGACAGCAGGGTTACTTCATCACCCTCACCATGAATGAACAGAATATCACCTTTAATTGCTGGCGTAACATAATGGCGAATACCGGCAACTGTTGCAGTTGGCAGTCCACATAAAATAGTTTGTTTGGGTTGCAGTTCTACAGGTAAGGCTGCATAGCTCTTTGCCATGACATGCGCACCAAAACTAAAACCGCCCGCATAAAAAGACAGCCCAATATGCTGACTGCGAGCAAACCGAATGATTTCTAATACATCATCCGTCTCACCGAAGCCCTCGTCGTGTATACCTTCACTTTGACCAGAACCGCGAAAACTCGGACGATACACAACACAGCCACGTTCCATATACATTTGTGCCAATAGAACGGGAACCTTGTGCTGGGGCGTACCACCTTGCAAGGGATGGGGGTGACAAACTACCGCGAATCCTTTCACTTCACCCTGAGGATAATCCACAAAAACTTCAATCTGACCCGCAGGTCCTTGAAGGAAAATTTGCTCGGACATATAAATACCGATGATTAACAGGAGAATCGCGCATTTTAACGATTATGGTGAATAAAAACATGAATTGGAATTAAAATAAGCAGACTGATATAGTTTGATTAATCATTTTTTGACCAGGTTGCCATGCTCGCTTTAATTTCTCCAGCCAAAACGCTCGATTACGATACCCCATTACCCACTGACCAATTTACTCAAGCCAGATTATTAGAACATTCGCAGGATTTGATCAAAGCTTGTCGCACACTTTCTGCAACAGAAATTTCCAGTTTGATGAGTGTCAGTGAAAAAATTGCCAATTTAAATACAGCACGTTTCCAGGACTGGCAACCAGATTTTAATTTAGCCAATGCACGTCAGGCTATTTTTGCCTTTAAAGGAGATGTCTATACCGGTCTGGATGCTTATAGCTTAAAGCAGGAAGATCTGCACTTTGCACAACAGCATTTGCGTATGTTGTCTGGTTTATATGGGCTTTTGCGTCCCTTGGATCTGATGATGCCCTATCGTCTGGAAATGGGAACCAAATTGGCCAATTCTCGCGGGCATAACTTATACGACTTCTGGGCACATCACATCACTGATCTGATCAATCAAGATTTAGCAGCAGCCCAGTCTGAGATCTTGGTGAATATTGCTTCTGATGAATATTATAAATCGGTGAACGAGCGCAAAATTCAGGCAGAGATTATTAAGCCAGTATTTCTGGATCAGAAAAATGGCAAATATAAAGTGATTAGTTTCTATGCTAAAAAAGCACGTGGTTTGATGGCACGTTTTATTGTTGAAAATAGAATTGAACGTGCCGAAGAACTCAAAGCATTCAATACCGATGGCTATTATTTTGATGCCGATAGTTCACTTAAAGGTGAATTGGTATTTAAACGTGATGAACAAATCAGTGCATAAATAACGTTATTCCGCTACCGCATAGAATAATTGGTTTCTAGGCGGTATTGGGAGCTATGAGTATTGAAATTTTATTTATCCAGCTTTAATCGTTTTTTAAATATTGAGTGCCAGGGGAGTTGATTGGCTGCACTTCGGTACAAATATGGTTTTTAGCGCCTTTCGCAAATTTTAAGTTAGATAAAAAATTAGAATTATCGCTGAACTCATTGAAATAATGCGTAAAATCTCATCTATTGAATTGTTTTTTACAGAAAATTGAAACTGATATTTCTGGGAAAAGCTGAATAAAATAGCTCAAGTTAATATATTTTAAATCAGGGAATTTTCATTAATTTTTATATTTTTCTTTCCAATAGAAATTTTTATTTAAATAAATAAGTATTTAATATTCAAATATTTAATTTATTAACTTTGGGGAGTATTTAGCGCAAGAGATTTTTTGAGAAAGAATGAAAAATTAATTAAGTAATAATAAATAAAACGATAGAAAAATATCGCTAAACGGTTTAAGAAGTGCATTCTATCGGGTTAAATGTAAAGTAAGTCACAAGTTTATTAGGTTTTTTGTTAGCATAATTGCACAGTGTTACAAAGCAGAATAATAAAAATGAAAATACATGCTATTCCTGTTTTTGTGTTAATGGTCAGTGTATTAGGATTCTGCGTGCATAAACAGGCAGAAATCAGAAAATACGAAAAAATCCGTCATGTCTTGAATGAAGCGCGTGACTCCAGCAAATTGTTAGACTCTAATCGGCATCGACATTAACACATGCATCAATTTTCTTTTTTTTCAATTTAGCGTAATTAATAAAATTAACTCAATAATAAATATAATAAAATATTAAAAATATTCGAATTAAATAGATTGATTTTAAATAAAGTATAAAATCAAAGAAGCAATCAGAAATCAATGTGTTATAATTTGCCACCTATAAAGATGAAGCAAACTTCATCTTTCTAAGCATTTGATTTATATCATTAAATAGAGCTGCATAAAAGTTATGCAGCTTTTTTGTTTAGATTTTTTGGGGTTTTTATAGCATAGCCCTGGGGCTGTAAGCTGTTCAAACATTTGAACCCGTCAAATGGCTATACTGGCATATTCGTTGCTAACACATCCTCAAAATAAATGAATTTTTTGTGAAATTTCATTTATTTGACGGCGTGCTTGAAGCATAAAGTTTACTCAATAGGGGCTAGGTCATGACGACTCCTAATCCATCTTCAGAAAATATGCTTGAACGTCTGTTTAAACTGAGTGAAAACAAAACCAGTTTCCGTACAGAAGTTCTGGCTGGTGTAACTACATTCTTAACCATGTGTTACATCATTATTGTCAATCCAATGATCTTGTCCGAAACAGGGATGGATCATGGGGCTGTCTTTGTAGCAACCTGTCTTGCAGCTGCGATTGGCTGTTTAGTCATGGGCCTGATTGCGAATTATCCAATTGCGCTGGCACCAGGCATGGGCTTAAATGCCTTCTTTACCTATTCTGTATGTCTGGGAATGGGGGTGCCTTGGCAAACCGCCTTGGGTGCAGTTTTTGTTTCAGGTCTGGTCTTTATTGCCATTAGCCTGTTTAAAATACGTGAAGCCATTGTCAATGCAATTCCAATGTCGCTCAAGCTCGCGATTGGTGGTGGTATTGGCTTGTTCCTGGCATTGGTTGCACTGAAAAATGCCGGAATTATTGTGGATAATCCAGCCACACTGGTGGGCTTGGGTGATCTGAAACAACCTTCTGTATTATTAGCACTTTTTGGCTTTTTGTTGGTTGTGGTAATGCACCAGTTTAAAGTCCGTGGTGCGATTATCATCAGTATTCTGGTGGTGACTGCCATTGCAACGGCACTAGGTTATAACGAATTCCAGGGTGTAGTGGGTCATATTCCATCGCTGGCTCCAACATTCATGCAAATGGATTTTGAAGGCCTCTTTACTGCCAGTTTAATTGGAGTGATTTTTGTTTTCTTCCTGGTCGATCTGTTTGACTCTACCGGGACGTTGGTCGGTGTTTCGCATCGTGCAGGTCTGTTAAAAGACGGGAAATTACCACGTTTGAAGAAAGCCTTATTTGCTGACTCATCAGCGATTGTTGCTGGTGCGGCACTGGGTACTTCTTCAACTACGCCTTATATTGAATCTTCTGCGGGTGTGGCAGCAGGTGGTCGTACCGGTCTAACCGCCGTGGTGGTTGGATTACTATTTATTGCCTGTTTATTCCTGGCACCGCTTGCACAATCAGTTCCGAGTTTTGCCACTGCGCCAGCATTGTTATTTGTTGGTGTGTTGATGATTCAGGGTATCGTCCATATTGACTGGGAAGATATTACTGAGGCAGTACCGGCATTTTTAACCATCGTATTTATGCCATTTACCTATTCGATTGCGGATGGTATTGCGATGGGCTTTATCAGCTATGCACTGATCAAGTTGTTGACTGGTAAGGCTGCGACTGTACCGTATATGGTCTGGATTATTGCTGTTCTATGGACGCTTAAATTCGCACTGTTTGGTGGCTAATTTTTCTACATTCAGAAAGGGTGTAAACTGAGTTTGCGCCCTTTTTTATTATTTAAAGGTTTCACGAGGAGAAGTGATGAACCGTCTTGAGTTGATTCGCGCTTTGCCAAAAGCCGAGCTTCATGTTCATATTGAAGGCACTTTTGAGCCTGAGCTAATGTTTGCAATCGCTCAGCGTAATCAGATTGCCATCCCGTATAAATCTGTCGAGGAAGTTAAGCAGGCTTATAATTTCCATAATCTTCAGTCCTTCCTGGATATTTATTATGCCGGGGCCAATGTACTGATCCATGAACAGGACTTTTATGACCTGGCTTGGGCCTATTTTGAAAAATGTGCCGAAGACAATGTGGTGCATACAGAAATGTTCTTCGATCCGCAAACGCATACCGACCGTGGAATTGCTTTTGCGACCGTCATCAATGGCCTGCAAAAAGCCTGCGATGATGCCAAGGCCAAGCTTGGAATCAGCTCACATTTGATCATGTGTTTCCTGCGTCATTTAAGTGAAGAGGCGGCCTTTGAAACGCTGGAGCAGGCATTGCCCTATAAAGACCAGATTATTGCGATTGGTCTGGATTCAAGTGAAGTCGGGCATCCACCTTCTAAATTTGAACGTGTCTTTGCCAAAGCGCGTGAAGTAGGGTTTTTGGTCGTAGCACATGCGGGCGAAGAAGGCCCGGCAGAATATGTCTGGGAAGCTCTGGATTTACTGAAAGTTAATCGTATTGATCATGGGGTGCGTTCAGAAGAAGATTCTGAGTTAATGCAACGGTTGATTCGCGAAAAAATGCCCTTAACGGTGTGCCCGCTGTCAAATCTGAAGCTTTGTGTGGTCGAGGATATGCAGCAGCATAATATCCGTCGTCTCTTGCAGCAGGGTGTCCATGTTACAGTCAACTCAGATGATCCATCCTATTTTGGTGGCTATATGAATGACAACTTTATTGCCATTGCTGAAGCGCTAGACTTGAGTAACGAGGAATTAAAGCAGTTGGCAACGCACTCCTTTGAAGCGTCGTTTATTCCAGAGGCTGAAAAAGAGAAATGGATCAACCAGATCCGTGCCTTGATTTAAGTTTTTACAAAAGGCAGAGTTCGCTCTGCCTTTATCATTTTTATAGGCCAATATGAAATTGAAAAGTTTAATTCTGCTCCTCAGCATATTGTTGATTTCTGCCTGTTCTAGTGCGGATATGACATTGACACAACGTACTTTAAAACCTTTGATTGAATATCAATGCAGTAAAGAGCTGCAAAATTCCAAAGTTTGGAAAGTTTCGACCTACTTAATGCAGGACACCAGTAAAGTTGAACTTGAGAAAAATGTGTGTTCATGTGTAGGTGAGCATGCGTTAAAAGATGTGCCTGCCAAAACTTTGTTAAAAGCCACAGTTGATGAAGCAGCCAAAAAAGAACTGACGCAAAAAGCGATTGCAAACAGTCTCAGAAGTTGTCTCAAGGAATTTATTTAATGAAACAGCCTGCAAGCACAGACTGGGAACATTATTTAGCCCATATTAATGGTCTAACTATTTATCCTGTTGGGTCATACTTTTTAATACATGATCTTTATCGATAAAATGATGTTTAAAGGCTGCGGCAATATGGCCAACCAGTAGAATGCCGACTGCCCAGGAAAGCCAGATATGCAAGGGCTTAACAATAGCGGTCACAGCCGAGTTTTCGGCAATGAGGGGTGGCAGGTTAAATAAATACAGCACCGGTGCTGGATAACCCAAACTCCAACTATACAAACAACCTGTAAGGGGTAGGGCAATCAGCATGAAATACAGCGCCAGATGACCAGCATGTGCCAACGTTTTCATCCGCGGTGACATACTCTCAGGCAGTGACGGCGCCGGATGGGTATAGCGCCAGAAAATTCGAACAACGAGCAGGAAAATAATGGTGGTTGCAATATTTTTATGCAGTGAAATCACATCACCCTTAAAGCTGCCATCAACCTCATAACTTAAAAAATTACCACTATAAAAACCGATGAGCCAGGCCGCAATAAAAATAACCGCCATGATCCAATGCAGCCATTGCGCTGTTCGTGTGTAATACAGTGATTTATTCATCTAGATATTCCGTTGCTCTTCAATAAGGCCGAACCTTAGCAAAGGGTGAATCAATTCAGCAATTCCAAATCTGCAACGCTATGGTGGCTTTCATGCAACATCTATTAAATTGGTTGGCTGTAGATTAAACATGCTTAGTGATTTTTAGATTTCTTATTCAGGTGAATTTCGGCACAATAGCGACAGTCTTCATCTATGAATGAATAAGGAATATATCTGTGAAAAAATTATTGGCTGTACTTGCACCACTGACTCTGGTTTTATCAGCGTGTACAGCGACAGGCACTTCTGAGGCGCCAAGTACCACTCAACAACTGGGCGGCACTGCGCTTAAAATCGCGATCAATGCAAAATGCACCACTGAACTGAATAATATTCTAGCGTGGCAAACGGCAACACGTTTAATGACCACAACACAAAAGCAAAATATCCAGTCTGAAATTTGTGGCTGTGTCAGCGAAAAAGCACCGCAAAATGTGACAGCGGTTGATTTGGCGACTGCTGCGATTGATCCGGTGGCACGTACCACAATCGTGGGCAATGTGGTTGCAAAAACCATTAACGCTTGTGTGGCTGAAGCTGTAAACTAAGCCAGGATTAAATTGAAATAGGCTGACAGGTTCAGCCTATTTTTTATGGGAAATGACATGAAAATTGCTGGTGTAGATGAAGCAGGGCGTGGACCGCTGGTCGGTTCAGTGGTGGCGGCCGCGGTAATTTTAGATCCAAATAACCCGATTGAAGGTTTAAATGACTCTAAAAAACTGACTGAAAAGAAACGTGAAAAACTTTTTATCGAAATTCAGGAAAAAGCGCTGGCTTGGGCAATTGCTGAGGCGTCAGCAGCAGAAATTGATGAGCATAATATTCTGCAGGCATCCTTACTGGCAATGCGCCGTGCTGTAGAAGCTTTAGCGATTCAACCTGAGCATGTGCTGGTCGATGGCAATAAAGTCCCTCAGGGGCTAACGATGAGCTGTGACGCGATCATTGGTGGCGATGCTTTGCATGCAGAAATTTCTGCTGCCAGTATTCTGGCCAAAGTTACCCGTGATCATCAAATGATTGAGATGGATCTAAAGCATCCACAATTTGGTTTTGCCAAGCACAAGGGCTATCCAACCAAAGCACATTTTGAAGCGATTGCCTTGCATGGGGTGATTGATGAGCACCGTCGTAGTTTTGGGCCGGTAAAAAAGGTAGTTGCAGCATTGCTGGAACAGCAGGGCGCAGAACTTTAATTCTTATTTAATTTAAAGGTTCTGAATATTGAAATGTGTATTCATTAAAGTATAGATCAATTAAAAGCGGCTTCAAAGCCGCTTTATGATTTACACAAAAATTAACGGTTAAAGTTATTTTGTGTTTGGTTTTCATCTTCATACGAAGGTTGGAAATCCTGATCGATATGCTGAAGATGTTCATGCATTGCACGTTCATGCTGGATACGCTGGTAAATCTCTTCACGGTGCACAGAGACTTCTTTCGGAGCATTGACCCCAATACGAACCTGATTACCTTTTACACCAAGCACAGTCACGCTGACTTGGTCTCCAATCATTAAAGTTTCCCCGACACGTCGAGTCAAAATCAGCATGTTTCTCTCCTTGCAAAATGCAAAACCTGCAATCTATTGAATATAAAACAAAAACACAACCAAAAATTAAAAAATAAAATCTGGATAGAAATTCTGTCATCTGGGTGAAAGATTTTAATCTATCTCAGTTTTTTAAAAATCCTCAGGCTTAATATAACAGAGCCACTATAAAAAAAACTATAGTGGCTCTGAATTTTTGTAGAGATTTATAGAATACTGTCAAACAATGACAATATTTTGTCATTCCTCTTAAGCGCGTACGCTTGATTCACCTTGTTCGCGGTCTAGACCGAAGGCGGTATGCAGTGAACGAACTGCAAGTTCCAGATAGTTTTCTTCAATAATCACTGAAATTTTGATTTCAGAAGTAGAGATCATCAGGATGTTAATACCTTCAGCTGCCAGTGCGGTAAACATTTTGCTTGCAACACCTGCATGTGAACGCATGCCTACACCGACGATAGAAACTTTGACGATATCTGAACGGGTAGCGACTTCACGTGCACCAATTTCCTGAGCGGTTGCTTCGAGAATGGCTTTGGCCTTGTTCAATTCGCTGCGGTTGACTGTAAAAGTAAAATCAGTCGTACCATCTTCTTCAACGTTCTGGATAATCATATCCACTTCAACATTGGCATCACCAATCGGGCACAAAATTTTAGAGGCGATGCCCGGTTCATCAGGTACACCTAAAATCGTTAATTTTGCTTCGTCACGGTTAAATGCGATACCGGAGATAATTGGCTGTTCCATATTGTCTTCCAATTCAGTCGTAATAAGTGTACCCACGTTTTGCTTAAATTCTTCGTCGAATGCGCCATCATTGTCATTGTCGAAGCTGGATAATACGCGTAAAGGTACTTGATATTTACCGGCAAATTCAACTGCACGAATTTGCAGGACTTTTGAACCCAGTGACGCCATTTCAAGCATTTCTTCAAAGGAAATACGGTCAACTTTCTTGGCTTTGGGTGCAACACGTGGATCAGTGGTATATACGCCATCAACGTCTGTATAAATCTGGCATTCATCGGCTTTTAGTGCAGCAGCAATCGCGACACCTGAAGTATCAGAACCGCCGCGGCCTAAAGTGGTGGTATTGCCATGCTCGTCAAAACCCTGGAAACCTGCAACTACAAGTACACGGCCAGCATCCAGATTCGAGTTCAGGACTTCAGTATCAATTGATTCGATACGTGCCTTATTGAATGAGCTGTCGGTTTTCATGCCAACCTGGCGACCTGTCAGTGATTTTGCTTCAACGCCAATAGAGTTGAGCGCCATCGCTAACATAGAAATCGTAACCTGCTCACCCGTAGAGACCATCTGGTCTAGTTCACGTGGGTCAGGGGTTTCGGTAATGGCTTTCGCGAGAGCAAGCAGACGATTGGTTTCGCCACTCATCGCTGATACAACCACAACCACCTTGTGGCCATGGTCATGCCAGCGTTTCACACGACGAGCAACATTTAAAATGCGCTCGGGAGTACCCATAGAGGTACCGCCATATTTTTGAACGATTAGTGCCATAGTTGTTCCATATAAGCCATGACCCTGATAGTCCTATCAGGGTCAGTTACACAAAATTGAAGTTTTATTTTGCTGCCAGCCAGGCAGTTAAATCTGCCATCACCGGAGCAAACTTCTCGTTAAGTGGCGCGCCACCTTGTGCCAAGTCAGGTTTACCACCACCTTTACCACCCAGCTCGGTTGCCAGATGTTTGATGATGTCACCCGCTTTTATAGATGCAGTAAAGTCTTTTGCTACAGATGCGATCAAGCTCACCTTGTCACCCTCTACACCTGCAAGCACAATGACTGCATTTTCTAATTTTGATTTCACACCGTCATGCAGGTTGCGTAGTGCTTTCGCATCCATATTTTCAACGGTTGTAATCAAGGTTGCACGACCTGCAATGGTTTGAACTTGGCTTAGAAGTTCACCGGCTTGCAGGCTAGCAAGTTTCTGATTCAGTTGTTCGATCTGTTTTTGCAAGCTCGATGCAGTATCAACTAACGCTTCAACTTTTTCTAAAGTCTGATCTTTTTGCGCTTTGAGCAAACCGTTAATCGTATTGATGTCACGATCGGCTTTTTGTGCAACTTCAACTGCTTTCGTGCCTGTCACTGCTTCAATACGACGTATACCTGCTGCAACACCACCTTCAGAAGTGATCTTGAACAGACCGATGTCACCGGTACGTTTTACGTGAATACCACCGCAAAGCTCGATGGAGAAATTTTTCTCTTCAATCACTGAACCCATCGACAATACACGGACTTCGTCACCGTATTTTTCGCCGAACAGCATCATCGCGCCTTTGGCTTTGGCAGATTCAATATCCAGCAGTTCAGTAGACACCGCAGTATTGGCAATTACTTCAGCATTGACCAGACGTTCAATTTCTTGTAGCTGTTCAAAGCTAACCGGTTGATCATTGGCAAAGTCAAAACGTAACACATCAGATGCGACCAATGAACCCTTTTGTTGCACATGTGAGCCCAGAATTTGACGCAGCGCAGCATGTAACAAGTGAGTCGCAGAGTGGTTGCGCGCAGTTGCTGCACGGATGTCTGCTTTCACAGTCGCTTCAACAGATTGGGTTGCTTTTAAGCTACCCATGGTCACGATGCCTTGGTGTACAAATGCACCACCAGATTTTTTCGTGTCCTGAACTTCGAAAATCCCGGTATCGTTTTTGAAAATCCCTGTATCACCGATTTGACCACCGCTTTCTGCATAGAAAGGAGTCTGGTTGAGTACGATTAAAGCTTCGTCGCCTTCAACGACTTCATCTACTTGCTCGCCATCTTTATAGATTGCGATGATTTGGCCTTCGCCTGCAGTTGCATCATAACCATCAAATTGAGTTTCGCCTTCAACTTTGACAACACTGTTGTAGTCGATTGCGAATTTGCCTGCATCACGCGCACGTTGACGCTGTGCTGCCATTTCAACTTCAAAGCCAGCTTCATCAATCGTTAATTCACGTTCACGTGCGATATCCGCAGTTAAGTCCGTCGGGAAACCGTAAGTATCGTAAAGTTTGAAAACCACTTCACCCGGAATCACAGAACCTTTTAACTGTGCCAATTCGCCTTCAAGCAATTTCAAACCTTGCTCAAGTGTTTTGGCAAATTGTTCTTCTTCTTTGAGCAGTTGAGCTTCGATACGTGCTTGTTGTGCTGCAAGTTCTGGATATGCTTCGCCCATCACTTCAATAAGCGGCTGCAACATTTTATGGAAGAATGAACCGGTCGCACCCAGTTTGTTACCGTGACGCACTGCACGGCGGATGATACGACGCAGTACATAACCACGACCTTCATTTGAAGGATTTACGCCATCAGCAATCAGGAATGAACATGAACGTGCATGGTCAGCAACCACTTTAAGTGAAGCAGGGTATTGTACAGGTGTGCCTTTTTCAGCCGCTTCAGCTTCAAGTGCAGTAGTATCCAGACCAATGATCTCAGCCGCAGCTTTAAGTAAATGCTGGAATAAATCAATTTCGTAGTTTGAGTTGACATGCTGTAAAACTGCAGAAATACGCTCAAGACCCATACCAGTATCTACAGAAGGCGCTGGAAGCGGATGAAGTACGCCATCACTCGTGCGGTTAAACTGCATGAAAACGTTGTTCCAGATTTCAATGAAACGGTCGCCATCTTCTTCAGGTGTGCCCGGCAGGCCACCCCAGATGTGATCGCCATGGTCAAAGAAAATTTCAGAACATGGACCGCAAGGACCGGTGTCGCCCATCGCCCAGAAGTTATCTGATGCGTATTGACCACCTTTGTTGTCACCAATACGGATAATGCGAGATGCATCTAGGCCGATTTCTTTGTTCCAGATGTCGAATGCTTCGTCATCGGTATGATAAACAGTGGCATAAAGCTTATCTTTAGGTAGCGCTAACCAGTCATCGCCCGTCAAAAAATCCCAGGCAAATTTGATCGCATCACGTTTGAAGTAATCACCAAATGAAAAGTTACCTAACATTTCAAAGAAGGTATGGTGACGCGCGGTATAACCGACATTATCCAAGTCGTTGTGTTTACCACCTGCACGTACGCATTTTTGTGATGATACGGCACGGACATAATCGCGTTTTTCTAGACCTAAGAAGCAATCTTTAAACTGGTTCATACCCGCATTGGTGAACAGTAAAGTTGGATCATTGGCGGGTACTAGTGAACTCGACGCGACACGTGTATGCCCTTGCGATTCAAAGTAACGCAAAAATGCTTCACGAATTTCAGCTGATGTCATAAAACGAGTACTCACAACCAAGTCACTCCATAATTTCCGATTTGGCTAAAACACCACAGTCTGACAAGCACATGAGAGCTCTGCTGCAATGCGGGGCTTAAAAATTTAAAACGCCAAATTATAACGGAAAAAGCGGTATGCACCAATCATTTTAAAACCAATTGCCAAGGAATTATTGACTCGGGTTTAGTGCTGAATTCATAAAATGAATTTTCTATTCAGAACAATTCGGTTATATCCATCTATTTACACAGCATCAGAATTTTAAAAGATCTGAATACTGGGCGATGTATCAGAAATAAAATAATCGAAAATCAATATTTTCACTGAAGTTTTTCATGTACTGCGCAAGAAATCCTTTAACATAGAGGAGTTTTAAAATAGGCATATAAAAGGTTGAGTCATGCAACGAGTGGCAATCAATGGATTTGGGCGTATTGGACGTAATGTATTGCGTGCCTGGTTTGAAAATCCGAAAGATTTTAAATTTGAAATCGTTGCCATTAACGATATTGCTGATGTTGAAACCTTAATTCATCTGTTTAAATATGACTCAACCCATGGCCGTTTTCCGGGACAGGTAGACGTCAGCTATGATGCCGAACATATTTATCTGCATCTCAGCTATCAGGATGCCAGCTTAAAAGTTCAGGTTTTGTGTGAAGCCAACCCGGCGCAGCTTCCCTGGCAAAAACTTGAAATAGATGTGGTGCTGGAATGTACCGGGCTGTTCCGTTCCCGTGCAGCTGCGACCCAGCATATTGAGGCAGGGGCGAAACGGGTGATTATTGGCGCAGCACCCTTTGATACTGTCGATGCTGCGATTGTCTATGGTGTCAATCATCACGAAGTTAAAGCCACCGACCAGATCATTTCCAGTGTGTCCTGTACCACTCAGGCCCTAGTACCGCTGGTCAAAATCCTCGATGATGCTTTTGGCATCAGCAGTGCGTTAATGACCGAAATCCATGCGGTGACCGCAGATCAATCTGTGCTGGATCAGGCGCATCGCGATCTGCGTCGTGCACGGGCAGCAGGACACAATATTATTCCCACCACATCCAGTGCGCTGGGTGCATTAAAGCGGGTTATGCCAAAAATGGAAGATCGGATTGACGGTTATTCAATTCGGGTGCCGACCATTAATGTCGCAGCAATTGACCTGACCTTTGTTTCCCAGTCACCGATTACCGATCATAAACTGAATGAAGTGTTAATTAAGGCGGCGCGACAGGATTTTGCCGAAATCATGTCAGTGACGGATGAACCTTTGGTGTCGAGTGATTTTAATCATTCCCCTTATTCCTTGATCGTTGACCTGACCCAAACCCTAGTGGTGGGACAACAGGCCAAGGTCTTTGCCTGGTATGACAATGAATGGGGTTATGCCAACCGCTTGCTGGATTTATGTGAATCTTTTCATTAAGTTTGACTTTGCTAAGCCTGAAAAGTGCCGATATACGGTGCTTTTTTTGCTTTAAACATTCTTGATATGCGTTGTTTTAATAGAATTTGCGCGTAATTGATCGAAAAGCAGCGCGAGTGTTTGAATTATTTGCATCATCTGCATGATTTTTCGTTAAGATAAAGCCAATAAAATGAAATAAGAGCAAGCATATGATGGTGGTTTGGGGATTTATTATACTGCTCACATTGGCAGTGATTTTTCTAATCTGGCTGCAGTTCAATCAGAATGATGGTTCAGGTGTCATGGAGGGCGTGCCGGTAGAAGAGAAAGTCGCGCATCTGGAAGAAAATTTAAAAAAGACCCTGGAAATCATGCAGGACTTGGCTAAAAAAATGCATGTACAGCAGGAAGTGCTGGATCAGACTACAACCAAACTGCAGCAGGTCGAGTTGCAAAATGCAGAGCTGGTCAGCCTGCTCACCAAGGTCGTAGACCCACAGAAATAAACAGAATCCCTTTAGAAATCATATAAAGGATTCTGTTTGAGGGCTAGACAAGAAAAGTTCTTAAGACGGCTGCAGACACCATGCTGATGGCAACTGTGGGGAGCAAGCCAAAACGCGTAGCGGCAAACAGGGTTAAAGCCAAAGCGATCAGATCTGCAGGGTTGTCGCGTACAAAATACGGTGCGATGACTGAAATCAGGACACAGCCGGGCACAACGTCCATGATTTTACGCTGACGTTGTGTCAGCGTTTTATTTTTTAATAAGACATAGCCCAGAATCCGGGTCAGATAGGTGGTTGCCGCAATCAGCAGGATGGCCAGTAATGTACTCATCTCAATCATGCTTCCTCCTCACCAATCAAGAAAAAAGCAGACACAATGCCGGCTAGGGCACCTATCGGCACATACCAGCCAGCAGGCAAATATAAATAAGCCAGGGCAGCACAGATCAGGCTTACTAGCCATGGCCGGGCTGCACTCAAGCCTTTCCACATGCTTCGCATCAACACCAGAAATACAGCAGGAAAGGCCATATCAAAGCCCCAGCGGTTGATATCGCCTAAAACAGGTCCAAGCATCGCGCCCAGTGTGGTAAAACCGACCCACATCAGATAAAGACAGAAACATAAACCGGCATAGTAGGGCATGCTAAAAGCAGCCCGATAACCCCACTGCGCCTGTTTTCTTTGCGCATCCGCCAGACTTAAGGCCCAGCTTTCATCAACCATAAAAAACAGGGCCGGCAATACTTTGCGATTCGGGAGATGTTTTAAATACGGGACTAGGCTGGCACCCATCAGCAAATGCCGGCTATTCACCAAAAAGGTAATAAATAGCAGCATGAATAAATTGGGTGGACTGGTCCAGACTTCCAGAATGGCAAATTCAGAACCGCCGGCAAAATTGAGTCCAGTCAGCAAAGGCACTTCCAGCACACTGAAATTTTTCTGAATCGCAGTCGCACCTAGCACCAAAGCAAAGGGAATAATTCCTAAAAGCATAGGAATAGAATCTTTCATGCCGCGCTGAAATTCGCTGAAATCTGTATGTGCGAGCGCGGGCGTGCTGCTTTGTCTGAGCAAAAGCATGTCAGTGACCTGAGGACTTCAATATTGAACCGTATTTTATAGCGATAATCGGGCTATTTGCTGTTGTAGTGCATGCAATTTAAATTTGATTTGGAATTAAATTGCGCTAAATTGGCTTAAAGGGGTTTTAAATACTAAAGTAACAAGATGGATCAAATTGATAAACGCATTTTGCATGAACTGCAAAAGAACGGAAAATTGCAAAATAATGAACTGGCTCAATTAATTGGCTTGTCGCCGTCCCCCTGTTTAAGAAGAGTCAAGCAACTGGAAGATGATGGGGTCATTGAACAGTATGTCGCCTTACTCAATCCGCAAAAAGTCAATCTGGCGATGAGTGTATTTGCACGGGTTTGGCTTAAATCTCAAGAAGCCGCCGTGGTCGATCAATTTGTTGAAGCCATCAAGGAGATGCCGGAAGTGGTGGAATGCCAGTTAATGGCGGGAGATTGTGATTTCTTTTTAAGAATTGTGGTGGCTGATCTGGATGCCTATCGTAAATTTCAGATTCATCATTTGACTCAAATTCCCTGCATCCAAAGTGTAAAAACTGAAATTCCATTGCAAACGGTAAAAAGTACCACCGCATTGCCATTGGTCTAAAATGATTTTTTGTTTATAGCGCGTGTTGGTCATACACGATAAAACGCTGATAGTTGACGCAATTGTGGCTCATTGCATAAGAGAGTAAAAATTATAAAATTTTGCGATGCACAGCCAAAACTATCGTGCTAGACTAGGAGGAATCGGGTGTGCTCCCGATTTTTTTATGCGGATTCGTTCCGCGCTGACAAGAATTTAGGTTTACAACATGCCCATTTCAGAGACATGGTTATTACCTGATGGTGTAGCTGATGTATTACCAGAACAAGCGCAAGTCATTGAAAGTTTGCGCCGTAAATCACTGGATTTCCTTGCATCTCGAGGTTATCAGTTGGTGTACACGCCATTCATTGAATACATCGAATCTCTCTCTTCTCTCTCAGAATCGAATCAAGATTTAGACTTAGCCACTTTTAAAGTCATCGATCAGCTTTCTGGTCGTTTGCTTGGTGTGCGTGCCGATATGACACCACAAGTGGCGCGTATTGATGCACATGTACATCCAGTGGAAGGTGTGGCGCGTTACTGCTATGCAGGTACCGTTCTGCATACCAAACCACGCGGTTTTAATACCTCGCGTGCGCCTTTGCAGTTAGGCGCCGAACTGTTTGGTTCAGACAGCATCGATGCCGATGTAGAAATGGTCGATTTAATGATCAGTCTGATTCAGGAAACAGGTCTGGCAGACGGAATCCATCTGGACTTAGGTCATGTCGGCTTATTCCGCAGTCTGGTGGCTCAAGCAGGTTTGAACAAAGTTGCTGAACGTAAACTGTCTGATTTATACCAACGTAAGGCCTTGCCAGAGTTGGAAGAATTTACGGCAGAACTGAAATTTGGTCAGGACTTTTATGCACTGGGCCGCTATGCCAGCGATCTGGACGCATTACAGGCAAATTTAAGTGCTGAAGTGTTGGCGAATCCAGCCTTCAAGCAAGCTTTTGATGCCTTACAAATTACCAAAGATCAAGTTCAAGCCCGTTGGCCAAACTTGAGTATTGGTATTGATGTGGTTGAATTACGTTCATACCATTATCATACTGGCCTGATGTATGCGGTCTATGCACCGAACCGTGCAGCTGCACTGGCACAAGGCGGCCGTTATGATGGCATTGGTGAACATTTTGGTCGTGCGCGTCCGGCAACCGGTTTCTCTTGTGACTTATATGCTTTAAGCGCAGGTCAGTTTGACGCAGTACAGGTTGTGGTTGCACCTAAAGGCACTGATGCAGAACTTCTGAATGCGATTCAGAACATTCGTGCACAAGGCTTAAGTGTAATTCAGTTACTGGGTAATGATGATTTAAACTCGATTCCATATGCGACGCACCAGCTGGTGAATGTCGATGGCGAGTGGACAGTCAAAACGATTTAATGGCTTGGCTCAGTGTTCATGTCACTGAGTGGGGCTTTCAACTTTAACAGCATGATGTAATGAGGCTATTATGGGCAAGAATGTTGTGGTACTTGGTACCCAATGGGGCGACGAAGGTAAAGGTAAAATCGTCGACCTGCTCACAGATCAAGCGGCAGCGGTAGTTCGTTATCAAGGCGGACATAACGCAGGTCACACTCTTGTGGTTGGTGGTAAGAAAACTGTCTTACACCTCATTCCATCAGGTATTTTACGTGAAAACGTATTGTGCTTAATTGGTAACGGTGTGGTTCTTTCTCCTGAAGCGCTCATCAAAGAGATGGACATTCTTGAAAAAGAAGGCGTTCCTGTTAAAGAACGTTTACGCATTTCTCCAAACTGTCCACTTATCCTGCCAAACCACATCGCACTTGATCAGGCGCGTGAGAAAAAACGTGGTAATGCGAAGATTGGTACGACAGGTCGTGGTATCGGTCCTGCATACGAGGATAAAGTGGCACGTCGTGCAGTACGTGTTGCTGACCTGGTACGTGGTGGTGAACATCTTACAGCTCAGCTGACTGAACTTCTGGACTACCATAACTTCCAGTTAACTCAATACTACGGTGTTGAAGCAGTTAAACTGGAAGATGTGCTGGCACTGTGTGACGAATGGCGTAAGGTTGTTGCTCCACTGGTTGTGGACGTAACTACTGAGTTGCATAACTACCGTAAAAACGGTGACAACATCATGTTCGAAGGTGCGCAAGGTTCACTTCTTGACGTTGACCACGGTACATATCCGTATGTAACTTCTTCGAATACAACTGCTGGTGGCGTAAGCTCTGGTTCAGGTCTGGGTCCTTTGCACCTTGACTATGTACTGGGTATTACTAAAGCGTACACAACCCGTGTAGGTGCAGGTCCATTCCCAACTGAGTTGGTGTATGACGCTGCAAATGACACAGGTGATGCGATTGGTAAACACCTCGGTACGATTGGTAATGAATTTGGTGCCTCTACTGGCCGTCAACGTCGTTGTGGCTGGTTCGATGCTGAAATTCTACGCCGTTCAGTCGATGTAAACTCACTTTCTGGTATTTGCCTGACTAAACTTGACGTTCTAGACGGTTTGGAAGAAGTGAAAATCTGTGTAGGCTATGAAGCTGCAGATTCTGGTTGTGTCGGTTCTTCTGATGCGCTTGCATTCGAAACTTTAAAACCAATTTACGAAACAATGCCAGGTTGGTCTGAGTCAACTTTCGGTGCAAAATCGCTGGATCAGTTGCCACAAGCTGCATTGAACTATGTAAAACGTCTTGAGCAACTGATTGAATGTCCAATCGACATCATTTCAACGGGTCCAGACCGTGAAGAAACTATCGTTCTTCGCCACCCGTTTGATGCTTGATCTTCATTTGATTAAAGCTTGAATGATAAAACCCATCTCCGGATGGGTTTTTTATATCCAAAAACTATAAATTTGGCTCAAGACTAAAGTTGCATCGGTGCTGTGACAAAATGTGCTTTAACATAGCCATATATAAAGAAAGAAAAAATGAGCGAAAGGATGCAAAAAAATATATCGGCGACCATGTTTTATTCATTGTTGTTCGCCATGGGCGGGGCACCCACCATCGCTATGATGATTATTCGCGCGCAAACTCAAAATCCTGAGATTATTTATAATGCACTGGTCGGCCTGAGTGTCATTATTGCCTGTGTGCTGGTGCCTGTTATTTTATTGCAAAACACCTATTTATTTTTTAAACGTAAAGATGAAATTCTGGAACAAAAAATAAAACCCTTAAGCCAGGTTTATCTGGGCTTGAACATTATCTGTCTGATTTATTGGTTGGCGATACAGTACTTGGCTTAAAAATTACAGAATTTATAAGAAGATGGAGTAATTAAGCGTTTAGCTCCTGTATGCTTTCACTTATAATTTTTACAATGTAAATTAAGCTTGGGCTAAGGTAGAGTTGATTATAATGAAGAATAAATTTTTATTGGGTATGGCGGCTGCCGCAGCCGTGACATTGTCGGGTTGTACCACTATTGCGGATATTGCCGGGGCTGATTCTGCGACCTTAAATGCATCTGCGACACAAAGCTATAATGCTATGGTGACTGATGCCAGAAATAAAGGTCAACTGGACACCAGTTCAGCGACCTATAAACGTATTAATACCGTATTTAACCGTTTAAAGCCGATTGCGAACCAAATGAACCAGACTGGTACAGCATTCCAGTGGCAATTGGCTGTGCTCAAGTCCGATCAGGTTAATGCCTTTGTTGCACCGGGTGGTAAAGTGGTATTTTATACCGGTATTGTGAATAAGCTGAATCTGACCGATGCTGAAATTGCAGCAATTATGGGTCATGAAATGGTGCATGCCTTAGAAGAGCATTCTAAGCAGAAAATTGGTGCTCAGGCGCTCACCGACCTGGCTTTAGGCATTGGTCTGAATGCAGCTGGTGTAGGCCAGGGTGGCGCAGCAGCAGCGCAATTAGGAAGTCAGATCGGGATTGGCCTGCCATACTCGCGTAATCTGGAAAGCCGTGCTGACCAGGGTGGCTTGATGCTGATGGCACGTGCAGGTTATAACCCGAATGCAGCGATTACCTTGTGGGAAAAAATGAACAAACTCGGTGGCAGCAATGGCGCAACCTTCCTGTCTACGCATCCATCGAACAGCCAGCGTATTGGACAAATGCGTCAACAGTTACCAGCAGCCATGCAGATTTATAATCAACGCAAATAATCCAGCGATTATTCTCTAAAGGGATCTCTTGATCGGATTTAAACAGCAGGGCCATGGTCCTGCTTTTTTATTCTCCATTTTAAAATGAATATTTTGGCGGCAATAAAAAAGGCAAAGTTTTCACTTTGCCTTTTTTACACTTGATCAGAAGATCTTAGTGCTGGTGACCACCTGCACCGTGTACGTGACCGTGATCTAATTCTTCTTGAGAAGCTTCACGAATCGATACAATTTCAACTTCGAAAGTCAGGTCTTGACCAGCAAGCGGGAAGTTCGCATCTACAACAACATTGTCGCCTTCAACTGCTTTAACAGTTACGATTTGCACGCCGTCATCAGTTTGAGCTTGGAACTGCATACCTGCTTGAATGTTGTCTACGCCTTGGAACATTTGCGCAGGAACTTCTTGTACGAGGTCAGGGTTATATTCGCCATAACCTTCAGCAGCAGGAACATTAACAGTGAATTTTTCACCCACAGTTTTGCCTTCTAACGCGTTTTCTAAACCTGGGATGATGTTACCTGCACCGTGCAAATAGGCAAGTGGTTCACCTTGAGATTGGTCGAGAGTTTCACCCTCTGCGTTAGTCAATGTGTAGTGGAAAGAAACCACGAGGTTATTTGCAATAGCAGTCATGTGAATTGATCCATTCAATTTTTTAAGGGTACATCATAAAGTGAAATTGCATTTTTGTAGACTAAAATTAGCAAAAAAACGCAATTTGACAATTTTATTGACGATTTTTTCATTGATTGGGCCAAATTCTGGAATTTCAATGCAATTTCAGCTTTGGAGAGATTTTTCGTGTAACTAAATCTTTTGCAGTCAAAATACCGGCATGGGCATAACCATGAATGGTCGCCTGATGAATCCGGTATAAAGAGACATACATTGTTTTGGCGACAAAGCCTTGCACATTGACCTGACCCAGCAATTCCCCCACAGCTTTATTCTGACTTAAGGAAATCAGGGAGCCCTTGTCAGAAAATTTAAACATCGGCAAATAGCTATCTCCATTGACATGGGCTTTTAAAGCATTGGCCAGAAAGCTGGCTTGCTGGCTGGCCACTTGAGCACGCGGCCCTAATACCGGTTGATCTGCCGCAGGCTGGCAATGCGCACAATCACCAAATGCAAAAATACTTGGATCAGATTTGGTTTGCAGCGTGGCATAAACTTTGAGCCGATGAATATGGTCTTTTTCTATATCGTCGAGTTGTGCCAAGACTTCCGGTGCTTTGATCCCTGCAGCCCAGACTTTGATTTCAGCATCCAGACTGGAACCATCGGCAAAATAAATCTTGTCTTCATCGACCTTGGCCACTCGATGACTGGTCAAGACTTCAATACCGAACTGTTCTAACTGTTTCATGGTATTTGCAGCAACTTTAGGCGAGAGTGCAGTCAGAATACGATCCGCGGCTTCAATCAAGGTGATTTTGACTTTGTTGGGATCGACCTTGTTTAAGCCATATTGAAAGAAATTCTGTTTGGCTTCTACCAGCTCCGCTGCCAGTTCTACCCCAGTCGCACCGGCACCAATAATGGCAATATTCAGCTCACGGCTTGAAGTCTCATGTTGAGCATTTAAATACAGGTGCAGCAGATCCTGCTGAAAGATATCTGCCTGCTGACGGCTGTCGAGAAAATGACAGAACTGTTTGACCCCTTCGGTATTAAAGTCATTTGAGGTTGAACCTAAAGCCAGTACCAGTGTGTCATAGCCAATGCGCTGATTTTTCTTGGGCTCACTCTTTTTAGAGAAATATTCTGTTTCGACGATGATCTGTTTCGCTTCGCGATCCAGACCGGTGAATGTCCCCAAAACAAACTCATAATGATGCGCGGCAGAATGGGCAAAATAATTGGTTTCTTGCTGATGTGGATTTAAGGTACCTGCGGCGACTTCATGTAGCAGCGGTTTCCAGAGATGTGTCAGTTTTTGATCGACCAGAATAATCTGGGCTTTGCCGTTTTTACCCAGGCTATCACCCAGTTGTGTCGCCAGTTCCAGACCACCAGCGCCACCACCCACAATCACGATTTTATGTACTGTCATGCGTTCTTAACCTGTTTATTTTTTTAATAAAAATAAGAGAAATAGAGAGAAAATATACTATGGCATGTGCTAAATCGCGTCTTGATTAAAATTGTTATACACATTACAAAACGTAGCAATTCTGTGAGAGCGGGTAATAATTGCTGCGTTCCGGGCGGGGTGCCTCATTTGGGATGAATCATGAATCATGAATCAGCTAGAAGATGAGAGAAGATGTCTTCTAGCTTCAACAGGAATTGCTGGATATTGAGAGGGATTATTGATCTAGAGGATACAGTTTTACGCCGGGTGTCGAATCTGAAAAGAAACTGAATAAACCTTGCAGCCAGCTAAAGAACTTCTGCAACGGGTTGGCTTCTTCAATTTCGACATGATCTTCAATTTGAATGGTGCGAATTAACTGATTATTTTGATAAATCTGAATCGTGGCCAAAGGCATCATGCTGGCTAAGGGCGCAATGAGTTCAGATGCCTTCATTTCAACATTGATATGGGTCTGGGTTTCCTGAAGTGGCTCGATACTTTTTAAAGCGCCATCACCTGTATTTAGCATGACGCGCTGATGGGCCTGATCAAACTGATTCAGGTCAATGCTATAGCTCTGATCATAAAGCGAGGTAGTAATAATCTGCGGCTGCTTGGTTTGCACTTTAAACATTTTTAAAGTGGATTTAATCACAGGCAACTCAGCCAACAGTTGCTGATCTTTGATCGCGACTTCATTGCGGGTATAGGTATAAGCCAGATTCATCAGTTTATGCGATATCTCAGCGCGCTTTGTGGCGCTTTTAGTGCCTAGCACTACCACAATCAGACGGCGCTTCGGCATTTCAAAGTCTGCTGTAACACGATTGGCTGTCAGCGCCAGGTTATAACCGGCCGCACGGGTAAAACCGGTTTTTAAACCATCTACGCTTGGGTCGACCTGAAGTACACGGTTGGTGGCACGATGGAAATGCTGGTTATAAGTGAAACTTGGCTGTTTGGAATAATACAGATAATCCGGGGTTTCATTCACCACCGCCATAGAGAGTCGGGCCAAATCGGCAGCAGTCGAATAATGCTCGGGCATGGTAATGCCGGCCGGATTCTGGAAATTGCTATGCTGCATGCCCAGTGCTTTGGCTTCCTGATTCATCCGCTCTACAAACTGGGGAACACTCCCCGAGATTTTCTCAGCCAGCGTCAACGCTGCATCATTGGCAGACATGATAATCAAACCCGCCAGAAGCTGATCGACTGTAATCAGATCACCTTCTTTCAGATACATCTGTGACTCATCCCACATGACATTTTTAACCACAGATGTGGCAGTTAAAACTTCATTTTTATCTAATTTTCCGGCCTCAATTTCCTTTAAGGCAATATAAGCCACCATCATTTTGGTCAGCGAAGCCGGCGCACGTTGCACATCGGCATTGTGTTCTGCAATGACTTGACCAGACTGTGAATCCAGAATAGTCCAGGCTTCAGCTTCAACGCTTTCAGGCAGAATATTGAGTAAGGCAGCATGTGAAAATGCAGAAATAAATAAGCTGAATACCGCAATCAGTGAGATGATGTATTTCAAGGATGTTCCTTAATAACCCGTCGGGCGTTGAACGATTAAATTTTCAGGCATGCTATGCCTTTTTTATACAGATAGCTAGTCGTAAATGTAGACAAATAAGACAGCTAAACCATCTTGGCTTAAAAAATGCTAAGCTAAGCTATACCTCATTTATTTTCATTTTATATCGCCCATTATGTTGCATTATCAAATCGAATTTGACGATTATCGTCAGCACCTTATTCACGTGACTGTTCGCTTTCTGGCAGACCCGACGCAGATCTTATCATTACCGACCTGGATTCCGGGAAGTTATTTGATTCGAGAGTTTTCCAAACACATTGAGGCGGTCAAAGCTTATGATGAAGATGGACGTCAACTGCAAATCCAGAAATTTGAAAAGAACAAATGGCGTTTATTCAATACCGATCATGAGCTGATTACGGTTGAATATGATGTCTATGCCTACGACCTGTCTGTTCGTGGTGCATATGTGGATCAAAACCGTCTCTATGTCAACCCGGCCTGTGCATGCTTGGGGCTAGAAGGTCAGGAAAATAAAGAGATTGAATTAGAAATCTTCCTGCCAGATGAGTTAAAGCATTTCCAACTGGCAACCGGCATGCAATCCAAAAGTCTGGTCAAGGGCCGTTTCACCCTGAAAGCCAAAAACTATGCTGAATTGATTGATGCACCGTTTGAACTGGCAGAGCAAACCCGTTTCAGTTTTGAAGCGAATGGTATTCCGCATGAGTTTGTGGTGTCCGGCAAGCATGCGATGAATGCAGCACGTATGCAGCAGGACATTGAGAAAATCTGTAGCACAGAAATCTCCATGTTCGGTTCAGCGCCATTTGCTGACTATACTTTTATGACCATGGCAACCGGAAATAGTTATGGTGGTCTGGAACATCCAAACTCGACCAGCCTGATTTCACCGCGCGATGACTTGCCGAAGGCCAATGAGCCTGAAGAACCTTCCAAAGATTATCAGCGTTTCCTCGGCCTATGTAGCCATGAATATTTCCATTCTTGGTTGGTGAAATTTATTCGCCCTGAAAATTTTGTCAATTATGATTTGAACCGTGAAGGCTATACGTCTTTGCTGTGGATCTTTGAAGGCTTCACTTCTTATTATGATGATTTGATTTTGCTACGCAGTGGCGTGATTAACCAGGAATCATATATTGCTTTATTAAAAGCGCAGATTGATCGTTACTTGCAGAATCCGGGTCGTGCGATTCAGTCGGTGTCTGAATCCAGTTTTGATGCCTGGGTGAAATTCTACCGTCAGGATGAAAACTCGAATAATGCCGGCACCAGCTATTACAACAAAGGTTGTTTGGTTGCATTGTGCCTAGACTTAGGTTTGCGTTTACGCGGTTCAAGTCTGGATGCCTTGATGCGCCGTTTGTATGAAAATGCACAAAAGGGTGTTCAGGTACATGAGCGGACGATCTTTGAATTATGCAAAGAGCTGACCGGTGATGATTGGTCAGAGCAGATTAATCACTTGATTAATACCACAGATGAATTGCCACTGGATCAGTTATTGCCTGAGTTTGGTATCGGTTATAACCTGAAAAATGACAAGTCATTGCCTTTCGGTTTAAAACTGGTAGATAAGCCGGAAGGTGTACTGGTTCAGTCGGCGCGTCGTGATAGTACTGCTGTAGTAGCTGGCCTTTCTGCCAATGATGTGATTATTGCCGTTGATGGTTTAAAAGCAACGATGAAGTTAATGGAAAGTTATGCAAAACAGGAAGGTGTTTATACCATGCATGCTTTTCGTCGTGACGAGCTGATAAGCTTTGAAGTTCAGGCAGCTGGTTCTGAACTGACCGAAGTTGAACTGAAAATTGAAGATCAGACTAAAGCTGAAAAGTGGTTGAAAGCTTAATTAAATTTCAAACTTTAAAAACCGATGCTTAGGCATCGGTTTTTTATTGCATCAAGTTTTGAAAATTATCTGATGATCAGTCGAGACGTACCGCGGAACTCTGCCACAATTTGATCATGCTGATTTATCACCTGAATATCGTAAATTCCACTACGGCCACTGCTGGCCCTATGTTCTGCTACAGCAGTCAATGTATCGCCAAGAACTGCCGGTTTTAAGTAATGAATTCCACAATGCTGACCAACAGCCGGATGTTCACCTGTATTACAGGCAATGGCAAATGCCGCATCTGCAAGCGCGAAAATCACTGCGCCGTTACAGGTCTTGTGACCCTGTAAATGTTGTTCAGTGACTTTCAGCGAAATTTTTGCGTGATTGTGACTATAAGCAACAAGGTGTGCACCAAGATGCTGGATTAATCGATCCTGATTAAACATCTGGTTGACTTGCTGATCCATTGCAAAGCTCCTTGTTTGAGATACGTTTTATTTTTAAATTCATTTAATATGAGTCATGAATAGCATTCCAGCACAAGAATAACAAGTAAAAGAATAAGGCCCAATAAGATGGGCCTTAAGTGAAAGAGCTTAGTTACCGCGATAAGTCGAATAACCATAAGAGCTCAATAACAGTGGAATATGATAATGCTCTAAAGCACCATCAATCATAAAGACCACCGGTACTTCAGGGAAGAATGTCCGCTGATTATTGGCCTTAAACCAGTCACCCGTTTTAAAGGTCACTTTATAAATACCCTTTTGCAGATTGGTATCTTTTGGATATAGCTCTTTAATACGGCCATTTTGATCTGTTTCAGCTTCATTGAGCTTGACCCATTTCTCACCTTGCTGTGCTTCCAAAGTAACTGCAATATTTGCGGAAGGTAAACCTGTTTCCTGATTCAGAACATGCACACTAAGTGGATTCTGTGCAAAGGAAAGCGTGGCTGCGGTGCTCGCAAGGGTTGCTAGCAGGATTTTTTTCATGTTGTATTCCTCAGTAGATGGATGAAGTAATATTGAATAAAAGAAACCAATAAGACTTATTTAAATAGATTAAAGCTGTTTTAAAGTGCTTTGAATGCCGCTATTGGCACATTGATGATCCTGTTCCGAACCGCCTGCACCCGCAACACCTACAGCACCTAAAATATGATTCTGGTACATAACAGGTACACCGCCGCCCAGTAACAGCAGTTCAGGCAAACTATTCAGGTTCTGTGCGTCCGGATTGTTCTGGGCATTGCGCATAAAATCCAGCGTACTGGTTTTCGTTGAATACGCGGTAAAGGCCTTGCGTTCTGCTGCGATCAGGTTGTGAATGCCGACAGATTCATGGCGTTGACTAGCCAGCAGATTACCACCCTGATCCAGAACCACGACTGCTGCGGGCTTGGCCTGTTTCTGGCAGGCCAACATGACATTGCTGGCCATAAGCTTTGCTGCTTCTAGCGACATGACTGGTGCTGTTTTTAATTCTGCATGTGCCAGTGAGCTGAGTAGTAATGAGCTGCTGAACAAGGCTAGGGTTGTTTTGGCGATTGAATTTTTCATACTTGTCATTCATGCAATTGAATACTGTTGCTATTGTAGAAAGAAATACGCCAGTGCAGCATGACAATCAGATTACCAATTTGTAATCTAGGCATAGCTAAAAACAGCTAAACTACTGACATGCATATTTTAATTGTAGAAGATGAAGTCAAGATTGCTGAATATCTGGCAAAAGGACTGAGTGAGTCAGGTTATAGCACGGCCATTGCTGAAAATGGCGTGTTGGCATTGGCCTGTTTGCAGCAACAGTCATTTGATCTGGTACTGCTGGATGTAATGCTGCCAGATCTGGACGGCTGGCAGGTGCTGAAAACCTTGCGAACTTTTAGCCAGATTCCGGTATTGATGCTCACTGCACGCGATCATGTGCTGGATCGGGTGAAAGGCCTGGAGCTTGGCGCCGATGATTATCTGACCAAACCTTTTTCCTATATTGAGTTACTGGCCCGGATCAAAAGTCTGTTGCGCCGTGTGCCGCGACTGGAGCAGGAGGCCTATCAGGTTGCAGGTCTGGTATTGAACCGCCTAAAGCATGAAGTATATCGTAATGAACAAAAGATCGAATTAAGCCAGAAAGAATTTGCGCTGTTGCAACTGTTGATGGAGCATCAGGGGCAGGTGATGACCCGGAGCCAGATTGCCTCCATGGTCTGGAATATCAATTTTAATACCGATACCAATGTGGTGGATGTGGCCATTCGCAGGCTGCGGAGCAAAATTGATGATCATTACACGCCAAAACTGATTCATACCGTACGCGGTATGGGTTATAAACTTGATGAATACCCATGAACAATCCTATCTTATTACCGCTGGCAACACGCTTGAGTATTGCGTTTGCATTGGTGTCCTGCGTGGTTTTTTTGAGTGTGGCGTTACTGTCTTATCAAAATATGCAACAGATGATTCAGGCTCAGCAGGATCAGGCACTGGCTGCACGTATTTCCCGAATTGAAATATTTCTTGAAGATGCCCAGAGTTTCGAGCTTTTGGTTCAGCATCCCAAATTATATGAAAACATGCTGGGGCAAGAAGATAATCTACTGCTGCTGCAACATCAGAATAATCGCTTGATTGAAATCAATCCTTTGCAGATTCATATTCCGGCATTGCACTATACCTCTGCCTTACAGTTTCAGAATAATCAGGCTGAACAGCCTTCGACACGACTGGCTTTTAAACAGGTGCAGTTTGATGGTCGCAGTTATCAACTGGTGGCTGGTAAGCAGCTGGCAGAGGGACAAAGGATACTGGCAAGCTATTTATCAAAACTGGTGCTCTATAGTCTGCTTGGCATACTGCTCTCGACCTTGATGGCCTGGCTGGCAGGACGCTATATTCTCAAGTCCATGCGCCAGTTGATGCTGGCTACAGCACAGGTCAATATTCAGCAGCCCAATCAGCACATCGATGTTCAGAGTAATACGCTTGAGGTTCAAGAGCTGCGTCAGGCCATGAACGATATGCTCGCTAATATTCAGGCTGCGTATCAGCAGCTGGCACGTTTTTCTGAGGATATTTCACACGAACTTCGCACCCCATTAAACAATTTAATCGGGCAGACACAGATTCTGTTATCGCGGTCGCGCGAACCTGCTGAACTGGAAAATCTGCTCTATTCCAACTTGGAAGAATACGAACGCCTGAGCCAGATGATTGAAAGTATGCTGTTTATCGCCCGGGTAGAACATGGCGGATATGCGATTGAAAAACAGCATTTCAATCTAAATGACATGCTGCAAGAATTGCTTGAGTACTTCAGCTTTCTGGCCGAAGAGAAGCAGATGCAT
Source organism: Acinetobacter sp. YH12106 (assembly GCF_013418995.1). Classification (NCBI taxonomy): domain Bacteria; kingdom Pseudomonadati; phylum Pseudomonadota; class Gammaproteobacteria; order Moraxellales; family Moraxellaceae; genus Acinetobacter; species Acinetobacter sp. YH12106. Next base: position 31,529 of record NZ_VPAV01000010.1, on the reverse strand, counting down.
TTAAAAGTGGATGTTCCGCCAGATTTAAGTCTGACAGCCAGCACCGTATTGTTACAGCGCGCAGTCGCCAATCTGATCAGCAATGCCATTACTTATGGTCAGCCTGGGAGTGAGATTATTGTGTCTGCACAGCGACTCAACCACAGGATTAAAATATCAGTGTTGACGCCAGAAGTCTGGATTGCAGAGCAGCACCATCCGCATTTATTTGAGCGTTTTTATCAGATCGATGACAGCCGGCACGAAAAAGCCCAGACGGGTGGTCTGGGCCTTGCCATTGTACAGTCGATCATGCAGCTCCATCAGGGGCAGACAACTGTAGAAAATACACCGTCTGGCGTGATCTTTAGCCTGTCCCTACCTGATGAGCAGACTGGGTTTTAACCACGACCGCGTCCGCGACCACGAGGTGCTTTGGTATTTGGACGAGTTGTACCATTGGTACGACGTTTCGGCTTTTCGCTTTCGTCCATTTGCCAGATACGTTTGGTACCTGATTTTTTCACTGAACCATCTTTGTTCTTGCGAACCATTGGCTTACCACCCGTACCACCCGGTTTTTTCACATAAGAACGTGAACGGTATGGCTCCTCAGCAGGAACATTCTGGAAATCTGGATAAAGTAAAGGTTCAATTTCTTTGGTTTCACCCGGTTTAATATCCATACGTACAAGGTCAATATCACCAATTTTAGTACGGATTAAACGCAGTGTAGGGAAGCCCACCGCAGAGGTCATACGACGAACCTGACGGTTACGGCCTTCACAAATTGAAATCTCAACCCAAGACGTTGGGACAGATGCACGGAAACGTACAGGAGGATTACGCTCCCACAACCATTCCGGTTCAGATACTTTTTCAGCTTTGGCTGGAAGGGTCATGCCATCTTTAAGTTCCACACCTTTACGAAGCTGCTCAAGTGCTTCTTCGGTGACATCACCATCAACCTGCACCATATAGGTTTTAAACTTTTTATTGGCAGGATTGGTGATGTACTGGTTCAGACCACCGTGATCTGTTAAAAAAACCAGACCTTCTGAGTCCATGTCCAGACGACCAGCAAGACGTAAATCTTTGTCGTCGATGAAATCAGCCATGGTTTGGTGTTTTTCATCTGGGCGGAATTGGGAGAGGACGTCATAGGGTTTGTTTAAAATGACGATTTTCATAGGAAATAACTTCTATAATTACATAAACTTAAAAAATGTAGAGGCTTATTTTAAAGGGAAATTTGGTTATTTCCCGTATAAATCTCAAAAACAACGAATCTGGATTAGAATATTATGCGTTAAGAACAGTTGAAAGTATTGCCTAATTGGCAATTATTTTTAGGTTTGTCAGTAGCATTCGGAAAAATATGAAGAATAGAATATCAAAAGATCGTAGTACCTGCGGATGGTGCCAAATTACCGTTAATGCAAACCTGTCCCTCAACCTAGCAAATAATCCAATTGTCCCATGTATCAAAGGGAATGAAATTGGTGCTGATATTACACCAACGATGCAGGCTGTGGTAGATGTTGCAGTTTAAAAGCATAGAGTAGTAAGCCCTCAAATGCTTGGATCAGATAGATATCGAATCTGTCAGAAGTAAAAAAGGTTATCAAGTTAATCAAAGAGAAAAAATGGACATGACTAGAATCACCTTGAACTAAATTGTGCGTTAAACATGAACTACTAGAAAGAAGTCCTGACCTGATCATAAAGAAGATTTTAGCTATAAAAATAGCCAAAGAGCGAACATTCACGCAGTCTTGCGCTGGAGGTCAAGCGCAAGACTGCGAGCTTTTTTTGAATTTGATCATCCTACTATTGCAGATATACTTAACTCATTAAAGCCTGATTCTCCTAATTAAAACCTATATTAATCGCAGGTTTCTCAGGGGATTAAATTTTCTTAAATTCTGATTGATAAACGCCCAAAAGTTAAAATGAGTATCAAGCTGCAACTTTGCGTAAAGATTGTAGTGAGCCAGAACAGGATTTGTTCTGAGTTGAATCACTTAGCCAACCTATTATTACATTGACGTATTTGGATACAGCTCGATGATTGGCATATTTTCCAAAAACGTTAGAGTGATCAATGGAACTTCCAGTGATAGAGACGTTTCTCCGAAGGAGTACATAATATGGCCAAATCTAAAGCGAAACATAAGCAGGTCCAACAAAAGGACAAGCAGGACAGCGCTCAGAATGAAGAGCAACAACAGCAACAGCAACAACCAGCCAAACCCTCCCGTGCAAAAAAACGTAAGTAATTCCTAGCTACCTTCCATAACAACGCCCTTACATAAGGGCGTTGTTATATCATTGATTTTATAAAAATATCATTCAAAAAATTACAAGATTACGACTTTAAATTGTGCTGTTCTGCTTAAGATAAAAACCATCTTTCTAAAATAAATGCGAATAATATTGGTGAAATTTTTTCGGATTTTAAGCTTAATTTTATCTGTATGCTTTGTCTTGACCGCCTGTCAGCCACCACCTTCAGGTGAAGCAGCAGGATGGAAAAGTCCTTATCTTTATTGGCAACTGAAAAAGACTCAATTAGAAGCACCGTTACAGATTCCGGTCGAAGGTATTACAGTCCGTCAAATTAATGATACGTGGGGTGCCGCGCGCAGTGCAGGCCGTAAACATGAAGGGACAGATATTTTTGCTCAGCGTGGCACACCTGTCTTAAGTGCCACCCAAGGGATTGTACGTAAAATTGGCACCAATAATCTGGGCGGGAAAATTATTTGGGTGACAGGGCCTAATATGAGTCAGCATTACTATGCGCATCTGGATGATTATGCTGAGCATATTCAGGAAGGCGACTGGGTTGAAGCGGGCGAAGTGATTGCCTATGTCGGCAATACTGGAAATGCCAAAAATACTCCGCCACATCTACATTACGGGATTTATCTGAGCGGGCAAGGGGCGACCAATCCATATCCTTATTTAGTGCCTTCTCCTTGAGCAGAAACTGGATGGGAGTGTGTTTCAGGAGTGAATCTGGCAGGACGGGTACACCAGAATAATTGCAATGTTCCTAATAAAAGAACAAATGCAGCTAATATGAACTGTTGATGATAGCTCAAGCCAAAATATTGCAGCGCACTAAAACTGAGTCCGCCAATCAGCTGAACAGAGGCGAAACACAAGGTGGCAATGCTCCAGAGTTTTTTATACGCCAGCCCATACAGTTGCAAAATGGTATAAGAGGTCAGGAAGACCACAGCAGGGTTTAGCATGCCGGTCAAAAAGGAAGAGCTCAACGTGAGCAATGCTTGGCCCTCTAGAGTCGCAATAAAAATAGCCACAATATAAAGACTATAAAGAATTTTTAGGGCAGCAAAATTACCGAATTTTCTGGCCAGTGCATAAGCACTGAAGGCACCTAAAGCACTACCAAATCCATAAAGAATCCAGTTGAAGTTAATCCAGAACAAGCTCAATTCCAACTGCTGGCTTAAATAATCAATCCAGAAGAGCGAATGCGGTATATAGGCAAAGGCGCTACACGCGTAGACAGCCAGTAAGCTATAAAAGACGCTATTCAAAGATATCTTGGAGGTAGTCGAAGGTGCTTGTACGGACAAATAAGGCTTAAATTTTTGGATAAGTCCACTTAAACATAGACAAATGAGCAGGGCAAAGCCACATAAGATCAGCCAGGCAGTCTGTATGGAAATCTGATCCAGATAAGGCAGAAACAGGGTTGCAATTAATACACCTAATCCGATTCCGCTAAAACCGATAAAGTTGATTTTAAGACGATCCTGAAGCTCACAGCACTGCGCGACTACACTCGGCGATAAGATCATCATCAGCCCGCCGCTGATTCCTGAAATCACGCGCCAAAAGATATACCAAACTTCAGAGAAACCAGAAAATGCACAGCACATCAGACTGAACATACCGGCAAAAGCTGAAATTTGAATATACCTGCTCATACTGCGGTCTTGAGGCAGACGCATGGCGGTATAGGCACCGATTAAATAGCCCAGTAAATTGGCACTGCCCAAAAGCCCTGCAAAATCTGTACTCCAGCCAAAGGCTTCTCGTGTACCCGGTAACAGCGCAGTATAAGAGAAACGAAGAATGCCAATCCCCAAGCACATACTAAGGCAGAGAAACAGGCTGAGTTTAATTGTGTGTGAGGACATCCGTGTACTCATAAAGTTTTATATTTGGTTAAAAAATAACATGAATCTTCGTGATTAAGGAGAAATCACTTGATAAGAAACCGTTGAGTGCAGGAATTTGTGCTTCAGGAAGTCTTTGTACTTTTTAAAATGTTATAAGTCGAAACTTTGAATATGGAGAGAAATAAAAAAACCGCATTCAGAAATGCGGTTTTTTTATGTTGTCTATTTCAGGAGTTAACGCATCTTGGCAAGGAAACGGCCAACACGGGTAAGCGCTTCACGCAGTTCATTTTCAGCCGGCAGGAACACCACACGAAAATGATCCGGTGTCGGCCAGTTAAAGCCTGTACCTTGAACCAGAAGTACTTTCTCGGCACGTAACAAGTCCAGCATCAGCTTTTCATCGTCCTGAATTGGATAAACGTTCGGATCCAGTTTCGGGAAGCAATACATCGCACCCTCAGGCTTGACACAGGACACCCCAGGAATCTCGTTTAGCATTTCCCAAGCGATATTACGCTGTTCATACAAACGGCCACCCGGACGAATCAGGTCATTAATGGACTGATAGCCGCCCAGCGCAGTCTGAATTGCATATTGCGCCTGATGGTTGGCACACAGGCGCATAGATGCCAGCATATCCAGACCTTCGATATAGTCTGCTGCACGTGTTTTATTGCCAGTAATGGCCATCCAGCCAGAACGGAAGCCAGCAATACGATAAGCCTTTGATAACCCGTTAAATGATACACAAATCTGATCACCTGCCAAGGCAGCTACAGCGACATGCTCGATACCGTCATAGATGATTTTGTCATAGATTTCGTCAGCAAATAAAATCAGGTCATACTTCTTGGCCAAGTCCACGATCTGTTGCAAGACATGACGCGGATAAACCGAACCGGTCGGGTTGTTTGGATTAATAATCACAATACCACGGGTATTTGGCGTGATTTTACTTTCCATATCGACAATGTCTGGATACCAGTGATTTTCTTCATCACATTTATAATGAATCGCCGTACCGCCAGACAGATTGACTGCCGCAGTCCAAAGCGGATAATCCGGCATTGGAATCAGCATTTCATCGCCATCATCCAATAGACCCTGCATGGCCATGACAATCAGTTCAGAGACACCATTACCGATATATACATCATTGACGTGCATATCCAAAATGCCTTTTTGCTGGTAATACTGGCAGATCGCCTTACGTGCCGGGAAAATCCCTTTAGAATCTGTATAGCCAATGGCATTTGGCAGATTTAAAGCCACATCATTGATGATTTCTTGTGGTGCTTCAAAACCGAATGGGGCGGGGTTACCGATGTTCAGTTTGATAATCTTATGACCCGCTTCTTCCATCTCGATGGCCGCTCGTAACACAGGCCCGCGAATGTCGTAGCAAACATGCTCGAGCTTAGACGATTTCTTAATTTCGCGAGGGGTTTGGAGAGTGTTCGGCATTTTGATGTTCTCGGAAAGAGTGGAGGTCACTTTTGCATAACGGTATAAATAACTTTTAAATGTCTCAGTTGTTACCAGATCGAGATGATGTTCATCTCTGAGTAAAGCAACAATTCTTTCATGGGTGAATCCTAGCTGTTGATACTGTTTAATCACAGGTAACAGATTTTTAAAAATCACGCTCTTTTTTTGCGACATTTTTTAATCCTGAGCAAGAATATGACTAAGCTTAACACTAAATTTGCTCACAAAAAAGCATTTAGTACATAAGTTGCTTACTTTGTTTCCGCATATTTGCTTACTTTTTGCTTTTTTGGCTATTATAGGTCTTTTGTAAATTGTTAAATAAACACTAGAATTTTTAAATTGAATCACGTAAATATAGGATTATCCTATTTTAAATAGCAAGATAAAAAGGTACGCAATCATGGGAAAACTCAATAAAACAGACAGAGAATGGCAAAGAGAGTTATCACCTGAAGAGTTCCGTATTACACGCCAAAAGGGAACCGAACCCGCATTTACCGGGAAATACTGGAATACCAAACAAGATGGTGTTTACGTATGTCGCTGTTGTGGTGAACCTTTATTTACTTCAGAAACCAAATTTGACAGTGGTTGTGGCTGGCCAAGCTTTTACCGTCCCCTGAGCAGTTCAGTCATAGAAGAATTACCTGATACTTCACACGGGATGGTCAGAACTGAAATTGTTTGTCATCATTGTGACGCACATTTAGGGCATGTTTTCCCTGATGGTCCAGAACCGACGGGCTTACGTTATTGTGTAAACTCGGCTTCTTTAGAATTAGAAACACAAGAAAAAAATGATGAGGAAACCTATCCATGACCAGCATTTATCAGTTTGAAGCTGAATTGTTAGATGGTAAAAGCAAACAGCTTGCAGATTATGAAGGCAAGGTACTTTTAATCGTGAATACAGCAAGTAAATGTGGCTTTACCCCACAATTCTCAGGATTAGAGAAGCTTTACGAGAAATATAAAGATCAAGGTCTGGAAATTTTGGGATTTCCATGCAATCAGTTTGGTGGTCAAGATCCGGGTTCCAATGAACAGATTGGTGAATTTTGCCAGAAGAATTACGGGGTATCTTTCCCGATGTTTTCCAAGGTGGATGTCAAAGGCCCTGAAGCGCACGCCATTTTTCGCTATTTAACCAATAATTCCAAAGGTATTTTAGGCAATGGAATTAAATGGAATTTTACCAAATTCCTGATCGGCCGTGATGGCAAGGTATTGAACCGTTTTGCTCCGACCACCAAGCCTGAAGATCTTGAAGATGAAATTGCAAAAGTGTTGTAAGACTCTGTGTTATTTTCTCAGTATGAGATAAAAATAGAACTCATCTGATTTCAAGTAAAAAACCCACTTTAAACCAGTGGGTTTTTTAGTTTTGATTAAAACTTAGAGGATGGCTTTCAGGCGTTGAATGACTTCTTCACATTGCGCCAGATCGGCCACAAGTGCTAGACGTACATGATTTTCACCCGGATTACCCTGTTCAGTATCGCGGGATAAATAACGACCCGGAAGTACTTTAATATGTGCTTCTTCCATCAGGCGTTTAGCAAAGGCTTCATCATTGTCAACTTTTAACCAGTAATAGAAACCTGCATCCGGTTTTTTGAGTGGCAATAAATGTCCGAGTTCCTGTTGAAATAAATCAAACTTGGCACGGTATTGCACCCGGTTTTCTTCCACATGCGCTTCATCATCCCAGGCAGCGATTGAAGCCAGTTGATGTTGTACCGGCATCGCTGCGCCGTGGTAAGTACGATATTGCAAATAAGGTTTTAACAGGCTGGCATCACCGGCAACAAAACCTGAACGCATACCCGGAAGGTTAGAGCGTTTAGACAGTGAATGGAACACCACGCAGTTTTTATAGTCATCCCGGCCGATTTCAGCACAAACTTCCAGTAAACCTACAGGTGCCTGATCAAACCACAGCTCCGAATAGCATTCGTCTGAAGCAATCACAAAGTTATATTGATCCGACAGGGCAATCAGTTTTTTAAACTGTTCTTTAGACAGCACTGCACCGGTTGGATTGCCCGGAGTACAGACAAATAACAGTGCCGTTTTTTCCCAGACTTCTGCCGGAACAGCATCAAAATCACCAAGGTAGTTATTTTCTTCAGTACAGTTGATGAAATATGGTTTTGCACCTGCGAGCAGTGTTGCACCTTCATAAATCTGATAAAACGGATTCGGCATCACCACATAAGGTGCCTCTTCACGATTTACCAAAGCCTGTACAAACGAGAAAATCGCTTCACGCGTACCAGAAACAGGCAGGATATTGCTGTCTGCACTGATGCTATTTAGCTTAAAACGGCGCGTCAGCCATTGAGCAATACTTTCGCGTAGCTCAGGCAGGCCTTTACTGTTTGGATACGTCGATAAATGTTTAAAGTTATCGATAATCGCTTGTTTCACAAACTCCGGTGCAGGATGCTTCGGTTCACCAATCGACAGGGGAATTAAAGGCATATTTGCAGGCTGGATATCCGCAAAAAGCTGATTTAACTTTTCAAACGGATAAGGATGCAGTAGAGACAAGCTAGAGTTCATGAATAAGTAACCGCGTTTTAATGTGAGTGTTGACTACAAACCTGATGAGAGGCTTCATCCAGCGCAGTTTTAAGTGCAGCTGCAAATTCAGCAGATTCTCCAGGTGTCATAGGGTTGCCATCTTTTTTAGTGACAAAGAAAATATCTTCGGCACGTTCGCCCAGTGTGGCAATTTTGGCAGAGTGGATGTCCAGGCCTTGCATCATAAATAAACCACCGATTTTGGCAAGTAAACCAGGGTGATCAAGGGTCGCAATTTCGACCATATTCTGATTCAAGGCAGGATTGACACTAATCTCGACTGTATTTTCAATATCGAAATGACGTAGTTGACGTGGAATCCGGCGCTGCATCAAGCCCGGATATTCATCAGAATGACTCAAGGCATCTTTAAGGGCTTCAATCACTGTGGCTTCGCGTTCAGGATCAGTCAATAAAGTACCAAAACGGTCCAATACCACGTAGGTATCCAGACTGAAAGCTTTAGTGGCAGTAATAATTCTTGCGTCTTGTACATCCAGATTCATGCGATCCAGAATAGCCACCGTAGTGGCAAAAAGGTTGGGTTGATCCTGCGTATAAATAAAGATCTGTACCGCATCCTGCGCATATTTACGGTGCGCCCGCATCAGCACCAGTGGAGCAGGATTGTCGCCGTGCTGTAAGATGGCACGGGTATGCCAGGCAATTTCATCTGCTGTTTCTTTTAGGAAATAGTCATCACCAAGTTCCTGCCAGACTTTTTCTACTTCATCCAGTGAAAAGTCCTGAACCAGAAGTTCGCTGGCCGCAAATTTGGTATCTTCAATCAGCATTTGATAATCAACCGGACGACCCAGACCGGAACGGATTACATCGCGCGCCTGAGTATAGAGCTGGCGCATCAGGGAAGCGCGCCAGGTATTCCACAGCTTCGGATTGGTGGCGTTAATATCGGCTACCGTCAGGGTGTATAAATAATCCAGATGCTCCATGTCGCCCATTTTTTCTGCGAATTCTTTGACCACATCCGGATCGGAAATATCTTTTTTCTGGGCGGTGACAGACATTACCAGATGATTCTGGATCAGCCAGGCCACCAGGTTGCTTTCACGTTCGGTAAAACCGTGACTACGGCAGAATTTAATCGCATCGCTGGCACCAAGTTCACTATGATCACCGCCACGACCTTTGGCAATATCATGAAAAAGAGCTGCCAGATATACAATGTCACGACGGGTCAGGCGCTGGAACACTGAACTGACCACAGGAAATTCCTTGGCAAATTCAGGTGCTTTAAAGCGATTTAAATTGCGTAGCAACAATAAGGTATGTGCATCGACCGTATAGATATGGAACAGGTCATATTGCATTAGGCCCAGAATTTGCCCAAAGGCCGGGATGTAATTACCCAGTACGCCATAACGCTTCATCGTCACCAGGGTGTCGTAGAGTCGATGCGGTGAGCGGATAATCGCCATAAACAGCGCCTGATGCACCGGATTATCACGAAAATCCTGATCAATGCGTTTTCCTGCCAAGGTCAGCAGGCGTAAGGTACGCGCACGAATGCCCTGAATTTCAGGACGATTGGCCAACAGGTAGAAAATTTCCAGAATCGCGCTTGGATTTTCCGAGAAAATCTTGTGATGCTGAACTGCTAACTTGCCATCGACCAGTTTGAAATTTTCATTAATTTCCTCAATCTGGCGTTCATATTGCGGTAAACGTGGGGTAATCACAGATTCATTGAAGTAGGCCAGCAGCATTTCATTGAGTGTAGAGACTTGCTGTGCGCTGCGATAATAGCGCTTCATAAACTGTTCAATTGGATAGTTCGGATGATGCGCCTCATCACGCACATAGCCGAATTTAGCCGCAATATCACGCTGATAATCAAACAATAAGCGGTTTTCATCGCGCTTGGTCAGGCGGTGCAGATGATGGCGAATTTCCCAGAGAAAACTTTCAGCTTCTTCGAGCACGCCCAGTTCAAATTCAGAAATAAAACCCAGATGTACCAGATCATAAATCCGGTTGACGCGGAAATGTCGTTTGGCAATCCAGCCGATCTGGTTGATGTCGCGGATACCGCCCGGCGCATTTTTAATATCCGGTTCCAGATTGCTTTCGGTATTGTTGTGCTGAGCATAGCGTTTATGCTGCTCATCCATTTTGGCATCAAAGAAGGTTTTATCGGTCCAGGTGCGTGACACGATGCGCCGTGGCCATTTGCACAGGTTCTCATTGCCAATAATCAGGCGTGCTTCGATTAGCGTAGTGGCAACGGTGAGATCACTACTGGCTTGACTGACACAATCATTGATGGTACGCACGCTGATCCCCGGTTTGAAATTACCGACATCCCAGAGTAATGAAATGAAGGTAGAAATCAGCTGTTCCTGCTCTGGACTAATCTCGTCTTCTGACAGGATCATGAGGTCGACATCAGAATAAGGCAGCATTTCACGGCGACCATAACCTCCGACAGCAAACAGGGCCAAATCGGTTTGATCCAGTTCGGCATATTTCCAGAGAAATTGCAGTGCTTCATCAATCAGATTGGAACGTGCCAGAATAATATCCCGAATCGGCTGTCCATTTTCAAAACTCTCCTGTAGCTGATTTTCGACATCACTACGCCATTGATTGATGGCTTTAATGTCATGGTTACTTTTAATGTAATTCAGCAGAGGTAAGGTATTGATCATGAACAGTGGTCCGTTGGTATTTCAGCTTAGTTTTGATTAATGCTAACTTGATTTGCGACCTGAAGTGCCAGTTCGCGTGCCTGTTCAATGCTTTCAGCACGTGCAGTCGCAACGCCCATGCGACGCCGTTCGAAGCCTTCAGGTTTGCCAAACAGGCGCAAATCAGTATTGCCGTCTGCTAAAGCAAGATTCAGGCCAGAAAATGAAAGATTACGATCATCTACCCCGGCATAAATCACCGCGCTGGCAGCCACACTATGCCGTGTGGTATTGACCGGCAGGCCTAAAATCGCACGTGCATGCAGTTCAAATTCGCTTTGAAATTGAGAGGCGAGTGTTACCAGTCCGGTATCGTGTGGACGAGGAGAAACCTCACTAAACCATACTTGGTCGCCTTTGATAAAGAGTTCTACACCAAAGATTCCGCAACCCCCCAGTGCTGTGGTGACTTTGTGGGCAATGCGTTTAGATTCCTCTAGCGCTGCCGGAGTCATCGGCTGAGGTTGCCAACTTTCGACATAGTCGCCCGAGTCCTGACGATGGCCGATCGGATCGCAATAAGAGGTTTCGATCTCGCCGGTTGCCGGATTTTTTGCACGAACAGTCAATAAGGTAATTTCAAAATCAAAGTCAATTTGCGATTCGACAATCACTGTACCCTGATTGACGCGTCCACCAGTTTGCGCATATTCCCAAGCCGCGTCTACCTCTGCAAAGCTTTTTACCCGAGACTGGCCTTTGCCAGAAGAGGACATGACCGGCTTGACAAAGTTTGGATAGCCGACATCATCACAGGCAGCACGGAAGGACTCTAAACTGTCAGCAAATCGGTACGCTGAAGTTGGCAGCCCCAGTTCTTCTGCGGCCAGACGGCGAATGCCTTCGCGGTTCATGGTCAGATTGACCGCTTTAGCCGAAGGAATGACGGTCGCAATATTTTGTTCTTCAACGTCAACCAGTACTTGTGTGGCAATGGCTTCAATTTCAGGAACGATTAAATGTGGCTGGATTTGATGGATCAATTGTTTTAATTCTTCAGCATCGGCCATATTCAAGGTATAGGAATAATGCGCGACTTGCATGGCAGGTGCATGCTCATAACGGTCAGCAGCATGAACTTCGACCCCAAGACGTTGTAGTGAAATCACCACTTCCTTGCCCAGTTCACCAGAACCCAATAATAGAACTTTATAGGCAGAAGCTTGCAGGGGAGTACCAATAGTCACGCTCATGTGTGTCATCCATGCTTGATTTTATGGACTTTTAGCATAGCAGAACTGAGCCGGCAGTTAAGCCAAGATTCATACAAAATTGTGATATTGTCCAACAGTTTTATTTATAAAGTTTTTCTGGATGTAAGTAAGGCGTAATTGTCATGTCACTGATCTGTCAGACTGATTTGAAGACGGTATATCCTGTTTTGGCAATAGCTTTTTTCTATCTACAACTGGTCGAGTATTAAAAAAGTATAAAAGAATACGGAAATGATTTTATTTGAGCTTTTTCTTTCAGGAAAAATGATAGGGATCAGCTAATTATTTTTATATAATAAAGACCTATACTATTCCATAAGCATAAGTCTTTATCTTGATTGATCAGTCAGTTCAAGCTTAAAACGTCATCGGCACATAGGTATAAACCAGACCATAGGTCAGTGCTGCGGTCAGGGTCGCCATCACGATGCGTTTGAATTTAAAGTACAACGCAGTGAGTACGATAAATCCGACCAGCATCGCAATACTTTTATTCGGTGTTTCTAATAATGGCGGTAAGGTAGCAACTACCAGCATGGAGCTGATTGCCGCAATGCCGATTGAACCCAAGGCAATTTTTAGCCACAATGCTCCGCGTTTTTGTGAGCCTTGCTGAAATTTCTGAATCACAAAAAAAGGCCCGAAGCGTGAGACGAAATTGGCGATCCCGACGACAATGCCGACCAGAATAATCTCTAGATTCATGCTTGATCTCCTGCATGTTCAGGATCTGGCTGTTTTAAGATATAGTGCTTGAACAGGCCGGCAAAAATACCGGAACTGATACCAATGAAAATCGCGGCAGACAGATCAATAAAGTAACAGGCCACAGCAGAAACCAGAATGGTGACAGTCACAACAAAAGTATGTTTCTTCTCAAAAGCAGCCAAGAGGAAACTCAGGAACAGCGCAGGTAACAGGAAGTCTAGAGCCGCTTGCAAGAATTGCGGCAGATTGCTGACCTGATCGGCAAATAAACCACCGAGAAAAGATCCCAATGCCCAGGACATCCAGCTAAACAGGCTTAAACCCAGCATCCAGGATTCAGACCATTCCTGACGCCGTTGCGAGAGCTTGATCATGCCGGAAGCAAAAACCTCATCGGTCAGACCCCAAGACCAGATCGCAGTTTTCTTTAAATTCAGCCGGTCTTGAATCAGGTTTTGCAGCGCAGGGCCATAGAGCAAATGCCGAATGTCTAGGGCAATCACCGTTAATGCCGTCATCCAGATAGATGTGCCACTGCCTAAAAGTGCGACCACAAGGAACTGGCTGGCACCTGCATACATCGAGCAGGAAAGAAACAGCGCTTCCCAAGCCGTAAAGCCAAACTGAGTGGCTGAAACGCCAAAAGCAAACGACACTGGTAAATAAGTGAAGATGATCGCTTGGCTATCTTTTGCACCTTGCCAGAAGCCAGCAGGTTGCGTAGCGAGTTGATTCTGTTCAGACATGACACACCTTGAAGGAGAGTTGAACGATGGGTCAAATGAAGATTGTGTATTCTACGTGAATTTAATAGCATAGTGCCGAAATGTTTAAATTGGCGAGCCTGATATGTGGATGTTCAAGACACGTACGATGCTGACAGCTGCTTTAATGAGCACTGCATTGTTGTTACAAGCGTGTGGGAATGACAGTCAATCGACTGATAAGCCAGAAATTAAACCGGCACCTAAATTGACTAATGATGCGACCACCTATGCCAATGCGGCATGGCAACTGATCAATAAAGTCGATCCACTGGTTTATAATAAAGAAGTGGATCAGCTGGAAACCCAGGTGCGTCAACCGGCACGTAAGCTGAGCACAGACTGGCGTATTAATGTCAAAATGACCGATTCGGTGACTGAAGGTAAATATGCTCTGTGTCGTAAAGCCTTAACCAGTCTGGAAATCTGGGCGCGTACCGTGATCGACAATGGCAGCAGTCTGGAACAAAAGCAGGCGGATTATGAGCGGGATAAACTGCAATGTCAGAATGCGATTGATAATCCTGAATTGGGAAATACTGATCCCAAACAAAAAGGTACCGCGATTGCTAATATGCAATAAACCTTTAGCCATTTAGTTATAAGCATAAAAGCCAGTCATTCAGACTGGCTTTTTTAGGATGAGACAACAGCAAGACTCTAAAAAGAGGGTATCCACACATGTTCTAATAAAATCACAAATACACCACAGATCAGGAGTGTGCTGCCAATTATGCGCTTAATCAGAATAGGTGTAGACATGGTCGATCTCCTTAAATATTTAAAGCTAAAGCGTGTTCAATGCTTCCAGATAACGACGATTCACTTCTTGCCAGTTCACAACATTGAAAAAAGCCGAGATATATTCCGGACGACGGTTTTGATAGTGCAAATAATAGGCATGTTCCCAGACATCCAGACCTAAAATGGGAATATTGCCATGCATCAGTGGAGAGTCCTGATTGGCGCTGCTTTCTACAATAAGTGTTTGATCTGGCGCAACACTCAGCCAGGCCCAACCGCTACCAAAACGGCTCAGTGCTGCCTGGGTAAAGGTGTCTTTAAATGCCTCGAATCCGCCTAATTCATGTTCAATGGCCTTTGCAATTTCAGCTTCTGGATGGCCGCCACCGTCTGGACTCATAACTGTCCAGAACAGGGAGTGATTGGCATGTCCACCGGCATTATTGATCACGTTCTGTTTTAATTGCTGCGGTACTTCATTGAATTTGCTAATTAAGGCTTCGACCGATAAATCTTCCCATTCGGTTCCTGCGATCCCTGCATTGATATTATTAATATAGGTTTGATGATGCTTGCTATGATGAATTTCCATGGTCTTGCTATCGATATGAGGCTCTAGGGCATCATAGGGATATGGCAGTACAGGCAGGGTATAGCTCATGGTCAGGATTCCTTTGCTAGAATGAAGTCATGTTATTTTTCATTAGATTTAACATACGCCTGAATTTAATATTTTTATATGAGAATAATTATCATTATTGTTAATATGTGTGAATTATGCGTTGCCTGTAAGTTTTCTACGCTCGGTCATCTTATTTCCTAGGTAATAAAAAAGCCCCAGAAGGGGCTTTTTCACACAGCAAATACTTAGACGTTAAAACGGAAATGTAAAACGTCGCCATCCTGAACGATATAGGTTTTACCTTCTAGACGCCATTTACCGGCTTCTTTTGCACCCGCTTCGCCGTTGTACTGCACGAAATCATCATAAGCAATACATTCTGCGCGGATAAAGCCTTTTTCAAAGTCGGTATGAATTACACCAGCGGCTTGCGGTGCAGTTGCACCAACTTTCACAGTCCAGGCACGAACTTCCTGTACACCTGCGGTGAAGTAAGTTTGTAAGCCAAGTAGTGAATAACCTGCACGAATCACCACGTTTAAACCAGGTTCTTCCATGCCCATCGCTTCCAGGAATTCAGCACGGTCTTCATCTTCAAGCAATGAAATTTCCGCTTCAATCTGGTTGCAAAGAGGTACGACAATTGCATTTTCTTCAGCAGCCAATTTTCTCACTGCATCCAAATGCGGGTTATTTTCAAAACCGTCTTCAGCAACGTTGGCAATATACATGGTTGGTTTAAGCGTCATTAAGCCAAAGCCACGTACCAGTTTACGTTCGTCATCATCCAGATCCGCTGCGCGAGCCGGTTTGCCTTCATCGAGTAAAGGCTGGATTTTTTCTAATACTGCTTTAGTAGCAATTGCTTCTTTGTCACCACCTTTGGCAGATTTAGTCAAACGGGTAATCGCTTTCGCCACCGCGTCGAGATCTGCAAGCGCGAGTTCTGTATTAATCGTGGCGATATCATCCAGTGGATCAATACGACCATTCACATGAATGACGTTTTCATCTTCAAAACAACGTACCACGTGAGCGATTGCATCAGTTTCGCGGATGTTGGCCAGGAACTGGTTACCTAAGCCTTCACCTTTAGAAGCACCAGCGACCAGACCTGCGATGTCCACAAATTCCATAGACGTTGGAATCACGCGCTGCGGTTTAACAATTGCTGTCAATTTGTCTAAACGTGGGTCAGGAACAGGCACGATGCCGGTATTTGGTTCAATGGTACAGAACGGGAAGTTTTCTGCAGCAATAGCAGCTTTGGTTAAAGCATTGAAAAGTGTAGATTTGCCAACGTTCGGCAAGCCGACAATACCGCAATTAAAACCCATGAAATAACTCACAAAAGCGTTATATAAAAATTGCCCCCGATTTTACATGAAAGCACGGCTAAAGTCAGGTCATGCACTTGTGGTTTATTGCAATCAAATGCTTCTTATAACTTAAAAGCTCCGCTGAGCTTTCCCGGATTTATTATGAGTCCGCCGAATATAGAGGAATAATCAGCCAGTATTGTACTTTTGGATAAAAATCACATTGTTTTTCTAAAATTGAGTGACTAAAGTATCTGAATAAAACAGCGGCCTATACGCCCTGATCCAATAACGATAAACATGGAGCATGCATGCGAACTTTATACCAGTTTCCTTTATCTCACTTTTGCGAAAAAGCACGTTGGATGCTGGACCATAAAGAGCTGTACTATGTTGCTCACAACCTGATTCCCGGCGTACATCGGGCTTTTGCCCGACTGAAAACAGGACAGAATCGTCTGCCTATTTTGCGCGATCAGGACAAATGGATTGCAGATTCAACCCAGATTGCGCTTTATCTGGATGATACTTATCCAGAACATCGTTTATTGTATGCTGAAGGACATTTTCGAAATAAAGCCTTAGAAATTAATGAAATTACTCTGGAGCTGGGTCGTCATGTCCGCCGCTGGATGCTCTCTCAAGCGCTGACTTCCGATCATGAATCTCTCGATATTTTAATTGGTGAGCAGGGCTATTTGCGCCAGTTTGAAAAATTTTCTAAACCTTTATTAAAAGCGATGGTCGCCAAGGGTTATGCATTGAATGAGGAAACCGTGGCGGAATCCAAACAGCATATTGATGTCACTGTACAGCAACTCAATCAGATGCTGGTTAGTCAAGGTGGATATTATTTTGTCGGAAATCGTTTAGGTCTGGCGGATATTGCTGTCTGTTCTATGCTTGCTCCATTATTGGCGATTCCGGGGACGCCGTGGGAAAAAGAAAATTTTGAAACCTTGTCCGAAGAATATCGTGATTATCAGCAGCATTTAAATGCGTTGCCTCTGGGTGAATATATTTGTCGTATTTACCGAACCGAACGCAATGCGCGAGTAGACTGGCGTGGTGTATAAGCTTCAAGGCAAATCCTAAAATTAAAAACGCGCATTTGCGCGTTTTTAATGAGATGATGATTAACCCCAAGGATTATTTGGGTCGATATCAATATTTTTACTAAAGTGATTGAACAGTGAACCAAAATCAAAGCTGGATGAACCACCACCACTGCTGATATTTTGAATCGTATCTTGAATGTCAGGCAGAATAGCAGACAAGTCAATATTGGAATCTGTGGCACCCACATCTTGGACCAGATCACCTGGATCGGGTAATTCAATCGAAGAGCTATTATCAATCAATTGCCCAATGCCTCCGGCAATGCTCCCTGGATCAAACCCGTTTGAAGCAGAGGAAATTCCTTCGATCAGAGTACCCAGATCCAGATCACTATCTAGATTGAGATGACCCAATAATCCTCCTAAATCTATGCCATTTGAGCCATTCGCGATCAGGCCGCTGAGTAAATCGGTAAAGCCATCGAGATCAAAATCCCCCGCTGCATTCTCACCGACAAAACCGCTAATTAAATCTGTGATAGCACCGATATCAAAATCATTGCCTGTATTGCCGCCGATTAAACCGCCGATCAGATCTGCAATCGCGCCGATGTCGATATCACCTAGTGCACCAGACCCACCAATCAGACCACCAACCAGCTGAACGATTTGTGCAATATCAATCTCGCCATTACTGCCGATGAGGTTGCTGACCAGATCTGCAATCGCAGCAATGTCGATGTTGCTTGAACCACCGATGAGACCACTCACCAGTTGGGCAATTTGTGCAATATCAATCTCGCCATTACCGCCGATGAGGTTACTGACCAGATCTGCAATTGCAGCAATGTCGATGTTGCTTGAACCACCGATGAGACCACTCACCAGTTGGGCAATTTGTGCAATATCAATCTCGCCATTACCACTGATGAGGTTGCTGACCAGATCTGCAATTGCAGCAATGTCGATGTTGCTTGAACCACCGATGAGACCACTCACCAGTTGGACAATTTGTGCAATATCAATCTCGCCATTATCACTGATCAGGTTGCTGACCAGATCTGCAATTGCAGCAATGTCGATATTACCTAAGTCGCCAGAACCGCCGATTAGACCACCAACCAACTGAATGATTTGTGCAATATCAATCTCGCCATTATCACTGATGAGCTTGCTGACTAGATCTGCAATTGCAGCAATGTCGATGTTGCTTGAACCACCGATGAGACCACTCACCAGTTGGGCAATTTGTGCAATATCAATCTCGCCATTACCGCCGATGAGGTTACTGACCAGATCTGCAATCGCAGCAATGTCGATATTACCTAAACCACCAGAACCGCCGATCAGGCCGCTGACCAGCTGAGCGATTTGTGCAATATCAATCTCGCCATTACCGCCGATGAGACCGCCGACGAGTTTGGAAAGAGCACCAATATCCAGATTGCTGCTATTGTTCGCCATTAGGCCATTCAACAAGTTGGTGATCTGGCCAATATTAAAACTGCCTCCATTGGATTGGGTTAAGCTGCTGATCAGACTCTGAATATCTAACTTCGAAGCATTTGAACCAGACAACTGAATTAATAAATTGCTCATATTTGCGCTGTTCAGACTATGTCCAGAGAGAAGGCTGTTTAATAATGAGCTCACGGAAGATTGTGAATTAGAGCCGTTTAGACTGCCAATGAGATTGCTAAGCGTACCTGAGGCTGTTCCAGCGAATAAGCCACCTAACAGGCTTTTAGTTTGTGTTTCAGCCGTTAAGACAGGACTCACCTTGGTTTTAATCAAACTTAAAATTTTAGAAGCCATGAGCATTCCTTATTTAATATTTTTGAAAAATGCTATTTTTATTTTTAGTGCGGCTTTGTTTTAATCTATTTCTATACACTTGTAAAAGATAAGTGGCTGAACTGTGCGGGTACTTGAAGGTCTGGCTTATATTTTACTGGACTAATTAAACTTAAACTATTAAAAAATAAATAATTAATAGAAATTAACATTGGTCATTTTTTAGAATTATATGATTAACGGTTATCTGGTTCAGGATTGAAAGTTACTTTATAAAATGGCAGAAGATTTGGAAAATATTTTCAGAATATGAAAACTTTGTGAAAAATAAATAAATATTGTATAACAGGGAGAGTGCAATATTTTGCTATTTTTATTGATTATTAAGAAAGAGTATAAAAATGGAACTGGATCGTTTCGATAAACATATTCTAGAAATATTGACCCATGAGGATGTCAATCTGAATGAACTGTCAGAGCGGGTAAATTTATCTGTGAGTTCAGTCCATCGCCGGATCAAACACTTGATCGATCAAAATATTATCAGTGGCTTAAAGCGTGAAATTAATTATCAGAAATTAGGTTTCACGCTGCATGTACTGTTACAGGTGTCGCTAAGTAAACATGATAGTGATACTTTTGCTAAATTTCTGGAAGAACTGGAAAGTATTCCCGAAGTGATTAATGCCTTTTTGGTCACCGGCCAGTCTGCGGATTTTATTGTCGAAGTAGTGGCGCGAGATATGGAAAATTATAGTGAAATTTTACTCAAGCGTATCGGGAAAATTGAGCATGTGGTTGCACTGCATTCGAGCTTTGTCATTAAAGAATATAATGTCTTTAACTGTAGCGGATTACTCAATAAAGTTTGATCCTAGGCGAGAGTAGTAGACAACTATAAAAAACGCACCCAAGGGTGCGTTTTTAGTTTTGATCAAGCTTAAGCGTCTAATTGCGCCATCACTTCATCAGTAAACTCTACGTTGGTATATACGTTTTGAACATCATCTAAATCTTCAAACATATCGATCATTTTCAAAATCATTTTGGCTTGATCAACATCTGTAATTTCAGCTTTGGTTGAAGGGCTCATCACCACTTCAGCATTGTCAGACTTCAGACCTGCTGCAGTGAGCGCATCCTGTACATCACCAAAGCTTTCAGGCGTGGTAATTACCAGAATTTCATCTTCAGCAATTTCAATATCTTCCGCGCCTGCTTCCAAAGCTACTTCCATGATTTGATCTTCTAAAGAAACATCTTCAAAAGTGATCTCGCCACGTTTGGTAAACAGATAAGCCACTGAACCGGCAGTACCTAAGTTACCATTGGTTTTTGAGAAGCAATGGCGAACATCAGGAACAGTACGATTCAGGTTGTCTGTCATGGTCTCTACCAGAACAGCAACACCACCTACACCATAACCTTCATAGGTCACTTCTTTCAGGTCGTCGTTATCTTCGCCACCCGCACCACGTTGAATGGCACGGTTGATCACATCACGTGTCATATTTACAGATAATGCTTTTTCAACCACCGCACGCAGACGAGGGTTGCTACCTGCATCTGGACCACCGAGTTTTGCCGCAGTGGTTAATTCACGAATATATTTGGTAAAAAGCTTACCACGACTCGCATCTTGTTTTGCTTTACGATGCTTAATATTGGCCCACTTGGAATGACCCGCCATGCGAACTTTGCTCCTTGTAGATTGGCTGTATGCCTATCAGAATGCCGAAATTCTACCATAAGCTTTTTTTTAAAAAAAAGTGTCTGGATTTGAGATTTCAGGATAAAACAAAAAAATTGTATTAAATTGATAGAAAAGGGGAATGCTATAGTGCAGTTTTTGATTTTATTTTTCAAATTTATACAAATGCTTTGGGAGGACATGAACAGCAAAGGATCTGTTCATGTCGAGCACTGTTACTGAGCTTATTCCGGAATGACAATATCCAGATCCACTTTATCTTTATAGAGCTGTTTGATTAAGGCCAGATCTTGAGCCAGATCTGTTGGATAGATTTTGCCTAAAATGCCACCTTGTTTGGTTCTGGAATTGGCATATAGCAACACAATCGGCACATTGGCAGCTTTGGCAATATGCCAGAAGCCGGTACGGATCGGTTTACGTGCTTCACCTTGCTTGGCACGTGTCGCTTCTGGTGCAATCACCAGATTAAACTTTTCATTATTCTGAAAATGCTCCACCATCTGGGTCACGATATCTTTATTGGCCTTGCGGTCAACAGGAATACCGCCGACAGCTTTTAATAGCGGTTTGAAAGGTCCTTTAAATAGTTCTTTTTTGATCAAGGTATGAACTTTAAGATCATAAATCTGGAAGAGGGCAATCGACAGCACCGCATCCATCATTGAAGTATGTTCAAAGCCAATAATGACCTGTTTGTCTTCGAGTACATCTGGTTCGACATGATATTGCCAACCCGCAAGTTTAAATGCAGATTCGCCAATGAATTTATTTAGCATAAGCACAGATTAAGTAAAAGCCATATGTGGAGAATTGCATAATTTCTTCTTGTTCGGCCATTCAGTCAATAGGCTGGCAAATAAAACGTGTAAATAATGTAGAAATCTATAATTTCTTGATCTTTTTAAACTGAAATATTAAGAGCTAAAATGTATAAATAAAAAATTTTGATATTAAAAAAGTATTATTAGATATAAAAAAAGTCTTAAAATGGTGAAAAAATGACTATCCAGAGCAAGATTTAGTTATTAGACTTTTGTCGAAGAAGAGAAGGGGTATTAATCCTTTCTATTTTGTTGTTCTTTCTACTCTGAGATTGAAAACTATGACATACATTACAGCCTTTGTAGTCTCTTTATTGATTTTAGTGCTTATAATTGTATGGTCTTTCATCGAAATTAAGCAGGATTTGCGTAAAGAAAAAGAAATGAAGTCTCAATTCTAATTTTTCTTTATTCTGCAGCTCATATACTTTTCCATCATTTTTAATATTTTATCAAATATTTTTTGATACTTTATAAATATACTGAGACGTCAAATCTATCAAATGTATGCTTTATTCTATGAGGTTGACGTCAATATTTCAGGCTAGGCTGCCTTAAATTGATCTGTATATACCCATTTTTCTGCATGTCTTTAGACTGAAGTATTAAAGAACTAGAATTTCTTTCGAATCAAGTCATGATGATTGCTGCCTAAGTGTTCAAGTGGTTATAAAAGTACTTGTCTTTCAAAAAAATCTTAGCTAGTATTCATGACGCTTGAACTTATTGATAAATAAAGTTTTCAGCATGTAGGGCCTATAGCTCAGTTGGTTAGAGCAGCGGACTCATAATCCGTTGGTCGACAGTTCAAGTCTGTCTGGGCCCACCAAATTTTATATTTATATAGCTTTATATAAGATCTAAACCCTTAACTCTAAAAGAGTTAAGGGTTTTTTTATGTCTTAAGAATACTCAGGTAGACTCGTAGAAAAACACCCTATTCGTATCCTTGTTTGTATCATAAATTTAAAATATAACTCAGGATACAGGAGCCTAGTTTAATCTAGGAAAATCATAATTTTATGGCTAAATCTAAATTGCTCACAGATACCCAATTTGCAGTGTTAAAACCTAAAGAATTAGAGTATAGGGTTTCGGATATTATGGGTTTGTATTTAAAAGTCGTTGTAACAGGTAAAAATCATGGCAGTTGCGGTTTAAGAATACACTTGGTAAATGGACATAGCTTGGGACTTATCCAGTAATCTCAGTCAGAGAAGCATGTTCAATGGCCATTAAGTATTAAAATGGTGAACTCATTTTAAAAACTAAAAATGAGAAGTTATTGAAAGCTCAACAAAAAGAGAACCTATTTTTTGGTAATTTACTGATTAAATGGATGAAGACAAAGCAAGCTGTATGAACTGATAAAACTTATAAGAAAGAGTATCAGTCGATAGAAAAGCATATATTGCCAGTATTTTGTTATCGTCTATTCAAAGACATACCTGCTTCGGAGTGGAAAGGATTTTTCCAATAAAAACAATTAAATGAACAGATATTCAATCGATTTGAAAAACTAATTTCGTATTGTCGTAATGCTTATGATTTTACCATTGACGATAATTTAACTATTACACTTAAATAAAAATTAGGCAATATTTGAATCAACTTATAAAAAAGAGGTCTGGCTTCAATAGATGAGTTTTATGAGCCATTCTTGAGGATTTTTTATCTAGAAGAATTTTACCTCAGGAAAAAAGTTTATATTTATGAATGGACTGTGATGCACTTCAAAAAATATCAGGAAATAAGATTAAAAGTAGATGAAATGCATTTTACAACTGAGAAAATTATGCTAATAAATAAGAGATGATTTTTTAGTCAGAAATCATGATGTTTCAGGAAGGAATATCTTAAGAAGCGTATTAAAAAAATGATTAAACAGGAGTTTCAAGATGCTTCAGCTATTAAGAAAATTATTTTGCTTGCATATCTATGAGTACGAGCAAATGCAGGAAATCGGGGAACACAGGGAGTGTCGTAAGTGTGGGATCAATAAGGACTGATGTTTTACAAAAAAAAGTGAGCGAGGGCTCACTTTTTTTATGCTTATACTTGGCTAATTTCCGTTAAAATTAGAGTGAAATTCCAAGCTGATGATCGGGCATATGAGCAAAAATTTTCATGCAGATACCTATATCGTAGACAGCAATCTGGCAGATACGCTGCATTGGCTTAGTCTGCATCAAGACAGTTATGAGTCTTTTAGCTATGATGCAATCACTCAGGAGTTGGTGGTGCATCATGCCAATGGAATGGATCAAATCAGAGTTGGAGATTATCTGAATGCCCGCTATGGCATACTGATTACTGCACATAACTTTTCAGCGACTTAATTCACTCCTATATTGCTTAGCCTGCCATCGCATCGGTCGCCAATGCACGTACACTTGGTTTAGGCTGCTCTGCAACCAGACCTAATTTCTCAAATAGCTTTTGGTCACGACCTTGGGCAGTATTTGGGGTGGTCAAAAGTTTTTCACCCGAGAAAATGGAATTGGCACCGGCCATAAATGCCAGAGCCTGATCTGAATCGGTTAACGATTCACGGCCCGCAGAGAGGCGGATGTAGCTTTTTGGCATCAAGAGGCGCGCCACTGCAATGGTACGAATCCATTCAATAACATCCAGTTTTTCTACATCTGCCATTGGTGTGCCTTCAATTGGAACCAGCATATTGATCGGGACAGATTCAGGGTGAATGACCAGCGTGGCAAGTTCATATAATAAACCAATCCGGTCATTACGGCTTTCGCCCAGTCCGACAATACCGCCACTACATACTTTTAAACCGGCTTGACGCACATAATCCAAAGTATCGAGACGGTCATCAAAGCTTCGGGTACTGATAATATGTGAATAATATTCACGAGAAGTATCCAGATTGTGGTTGTAGTAATCCAGACCGGCATCTTTCAAACGTTCTGCTTGGGATGCATTCAACATGCCCAGTGTCATACAGGTTTCCAGACCGAGTGCTTTAACTTCCTGCACCATTTCCAGAACATAAGGCATATCGCGCTCATGCGGGTTACGCCATGCAGCGCCCATACAGAAACGAGAGCTTCCAGAAGCCAGTGCCTGTTTAGCCTCCTGAATGACTTTATCGACCGCGATACGTTTTTCAGCTTCTAGCTTGGAATCATAATGCGCAGATTGTGAACAGTATTTGCAGTCTTCAGGGCATTTGCCTGTTTTGATCGAGAGGAGGGTGCTGACCTGAACTGTATTGGCATTGAAGTGCTCACGATGAACCTGTTGCGCCTGAAACAATAAATCCATTAAAGGCTGCTGATACAGTACCTGTATTTCTTCACGTGACCAATCATTGCGTACTGCATTACTCGTGTTCATATATCTGTCCTTGTTTGTGCTTATTTATCATTCACCTCATCTTAATAAAAATGTGTGTCTGCCTCACTAGCAAAATATGACCTTCTATAACCAACAAAGCCCACACGGGGTGGACTTTGTCATTATATTTAATCCTGAAATTTTTTATTCACGATGACCCCCATGAATATTCTGATTTTGCAGATCGTCACGATGCTGCTTGTTCAGCACTCGTTCATCCTGCTCATGCTGATTGTTCTTAGGAGAATCGATTGGCCCATGTTGGGGCTGCTGCTGTTGTTGCTTCTGCTGTTTAAGCTGATCTAGCTGTTCGTGCTGTTGCTGTTTTTTATCTTGCTCTTGCATCTTCAGTCCCTCTCGTCATTTTTTCATCTCTTTCTTTATGACATAAAGTGATCAAATATTGTGTAAGCCTTATAAGAGATCGAGTGAGCCGAAGTAATAAATTGAAAATTTATGCTGTTTTGGTCAACTGTTCCTGAATCGCCCAATCAATATGCACCTGCACAATTTCGTCATGTAATGCCCGTTGATGTTGTAAAGCGTAAACAATCTTTTCATCAAAAGGTGCATTGCCCAGACCAATTGCGATATTGCGCATGAAGCTTTGATAACCTGTACGACGCATTGGACTGCCTTCGGTCGCACTTAAGAAGGTGGTTTCATCCCATTGCCATAAATCTAGCAAGCTGACCTGATCCAGACCATGTCGTGGATGAAAATCTTCTACCGGGGTGATTTGGGCAAAACTGTTCCAAGGACAAATTAGCTGGCAATCGTCACAACCAAAAACCCGGTTACCAATTCCGCGGCGCAAATCTTCTGGAATAATGCCTTTATACTCGATGGTTAAGTAAGCAATACATCGCCGTGCATCCAGCATATAGGGCTCGACAATGGCCTGAGTTGGACAGATGTCGATACAGGCCGTACAGGAACCACAATGTTTACTGGCAGGCGCATCAAAAGGGAGGTCCAGAGAAGTAAATAGCTCTCCAAGCACAAAGAAAGAACCAGACTTTTTATGAATCAGCAGGGTATGTTTACCTGTCCAGCCCATGCCAGCACTTTCAGCCAGTGATTTTTCAAAAATGGGTGCAGAATCGGCAAAAGGGCGTGATTCAAAATCGCCAACTTTTTCTCGGATTTTTGTCGCCAAGGTTTTTAGCCGACCGCGCATGATCTTGTGATAATCCCGGCCACGGGCATAACGCGCAATAATCGCGGAATTGGGTGCATACGGAACGTAACGTGGCTTTGGAGTCTCGACCAGATAATCCATACGCACGCAGATAATGCTGCGCGTGCCGGGGACAAGTAAGGCAGGATTGGCACGTTTTTCCAGATTATCTTCCAGAAATTTCATGTCGCCATGATAGCCACGATCCAGATATTCCTGTAAGCGCGCTAATTCTGCTTGAGCATCTGGTTTGGCAATGACACAATCAGAAAACCCCAATTCTAGCGCCTGCGCTTTAATCCAGGCTTTTAGCTCGGCTGGATCTTGTTGATAGACTTGAATTTGTGCGTAAGAATCGGGAGTTGTCATAAACCAAAGACAGGGAATAAAAAATGCAGCAACAAGTTTACCATAGCCCTGTTTATCATAGCCAAAGTATTCAAGCATGGGAGCAGCGTTGGTTTCAGCAGCAAAATAGTTCCTATGGTTTGATGCAGCAGGTGGCTTGGTCAGTCACACAGCGTCTGAGTGTGCTATTTAAAGAAAAAAATATACAGAAAATAGCGGTGTGTTGTGGTCAGGGCAATAATGCTGGTGATGGTTATCTGATTGCAAAATATTTAAAACAGGCCGGTTTCGATGTAGATATTTATGCGGCTGAAAAAGGTCAATCAGTGGACTTGGCCAAAGCTTGGCAAGAAGCGCTGGATGCTGGATTGGAAGTAGGGCCGCATTTTCAGTTTAAGCATGAATATGACGCTTATATCGATGCCTTATTTGGCATTGGTTTAAATCGTGAGCTGGATGCGAACTGGCAATCCATCATCCAATTGATCAATGACCAGAAAGGTCTCAAAATCGCGGTTGATATACCGAGTGGACTGCATGCCAATACCGGTCAGCCTTTGCCTATTGCGGTTAAAGCGGATTTTACGTATACGGTTTTGGGCTTAAAGGCAGGACTGTTTACCGGACAAGCTAAGGAATATGCCGCTAAGGTTGAACTGATTTCTGCCATTCCAGTTGATGCCGCACTGCAACCAGTTGCCAAACTTTCCTCACAGCAGATTAAATTACCGAAACGTGAAGCCTTTGGTCATAAAGGCAGTTATGGTCATGTGCTGGTGGTGGGGGGGCATGCTGAAATGGGCGGAGCAGTGATTATGGCAGCAGAAGCGGCATTTGCTGCCGGAGCAGGTAAGGTCACCATTGTCTGTGATGCGAAACACCATACCGCCATTTTGTCTCGTGCGCCGAATATTATGCTGCGTGATATTAATGCTCTCAACATAGAGCAGCGCACAGCCTTAATTCAGCAGGTCGATGCAGTCTGTTTTGGTATGGGCTTGGGACGTGATCAATGGGCAAAAGAGCAATATCAGGCATGGTTTGATTTAATTCGAAATTCAGACTTAGACATTGTTTTAGATGCAGATGCATTGTGGTTTTTAGCCAAACAGCCGCAACAATTAAATTCTAAAACTTACACTACACCGCATCCGGGTGAAGCGGCAACTTTACTTGATTGTAAAACCTTGGACATTGAAACAGATCGGATTCAAGCGATTCATGCCTTAAGGCAGAAGTATGGCGGGCAATGGGTGCTAAAAGGTTCAGGCAGTCTGATTCTGGAACAACAGCTGTATATTTGCACTGCCGGGAATGCGGGTATGGGAACAGGCGGCATGGGGGATGTGCTGGCCGGGATGATTGCCAGTCTAAAGGCACAATTTGCTCAATCGATTCATTTGCATGAAATTGTGACGCTGCATGCACTGGCAGGGGATGAACTGGCCAAAAACGGCGAACGTGGTTTGCAGGCGCAGGACATGAAACATGCAATTTATCAGGTGGTGAATCGCTAAGGAGAATAGTGTGCCAGTCATCAAAATGAATATTTCAGGCCAAGTGCAAGGTGTGGGTTAGCGCTACTGGTTTGCTGAGCAGGCTGTGGCACTCGATTTAAAAGGCTAGGTGAAAAATTTAAGTAGTGGCGAAGTGGAGGCTGTTATTGTTGGCGCAGATTCACCGCTTCAGGAAATGATTGCACGAAGTTGGCAAAGGGCCTGCTTCTGCAATCGGACAAGCAATTATTCCAGAGCATCTGCAATCCGACTTAGGTATTCAAGGCTTTAAAATACTGCGCTAAACATTAACGACGACGGCTGCTGACCCGACTGCGGCCACGTGCCATGCCGCCCAAAGCATTGAGTACCGCCATTTTACTCATACTACCTGAGGCATGTGCATGACAAATGGCAGCCGCCAGTGCATCGGCGGCATCCTGTTGCGGTTTGATGCTGAGTTTCAAAATATTCATCACCATCATCTGTACCTGCTCTTTATCGGCAGCGCCATAACCCACTACAGACTGCTTGATCTGGCGCGCCGTATATTCAGCAACTTTTAAATCCAGATTGACCAGCGCGGCAACAGCAGCACCACGGGCCTGACCCAGTTTCAAGGCAGAGTCAGGGTTTTGTGCCATAAAGACCTGTTCTACCGCGGCTTCTGTTGGGCCATAAAATTTTACAATCCGCTCTATACCGGCAAAAATTCGTTTTAAACGTTCAGGCATTTCCGTGGTTTCTGTGCGGATCGTACCGGCATCGACAAAAGTCAGTTTGGAGCCGTCTTTTTCGATAATTCCGTAACCAGTTAAACGAGAACCGGGGTCAATCCCAATAATTAATGACATGCCTGCACTTTAAAAATAGAATAATGCCCATATTGTTACATAAGCGTATCAAAAAAGCTTGATCCTGATGAAGCAGTTGATTACATCATCCTATTATTTATTTTACTGAGATTAGATTAATTTTCATGAAATTATTTCTTATTATCCTTGCAGGCTTAATCCTAGAAGTATTTGTCTGGATTGGCGTGGGTGACCTCGTCGGGAGCATGTGGTACGTATTTTTCTGGTTTGTGGCTGCATTTTTTATTGGTATGAACCTGATCCGTAAATATTCGGCCGGTGTGATGCCACAGATGCAGCAAATGCAAATGGGGCAGATGAATGCAGATCCTGCATTAACAGGAAATTTACCTAAAATTTTAGCAGGCTTCTTCCTGCTTCTTCCTGGCTTAATTAGCGATGTACTGGCGGTATTAATGCTGATTCCAGCCGTGCAGCAGGTATTTAAAGCTGCCATGATGAAGGCGATGATGAAACGTCAGCAGGCCATGATGGAAAAAATGATGGGTGGCATGATGGGCGATATGGGGGGTGCGCAAGGCCAGAACCCCTTTGCCGAGATGATGCGTCAAATGCAGGATATGCAAAACCAGCAAGCAGGTCGTGGTGATTCAACCATCATTGATGGTGAAGCGCGTGAAGTGAAGCCTGAAGCGAAAAAAATTGAAATGAAAGATATCAATCCAAAATAAGATATTCATCTGCAAAGTTTAAAAGGTTATATTTAAGCCGAATCTGATGATTCGGTTTTTTATTGGAATATTCTCATTAGTTTGAACAAACGTTATAATCATTTTTTATAATTTAACGCTATTTTAATGTCTCTGCTTTTTACCATCTGCCTTCTGCATTTTGTTGCTCAACTAAGTCCTGGCCCTGATGTTCTACTGATCGCCAAAAGTGCTGCATCTACCACACGCCAAAATGCCCTGAAAATTATTGCAGGTATTTCGGCCGGTATTGTCGTGTGGGTGGTACTGACACTGGCCGGATTTACCGTTTTAATCGAGCAGTTTCCATGGGTCCAGCAGGTCTTGATGCTGCTCGGTGGAATATTCCTGGCAAAAATGGGCTGGGCAATGCTCAAAGGTGGTGTGCGCAGTTTTAGGAATAAACATCAGCCCGAAGATGATTCCAATGAACTGGCACAACCCAAAAATTACTTTATGTTGGGTCTATGGACCAACCTCTCTAATCCTAAAACGCTGATCTATTTTAGCAGCGTATTTTCACTGGCACTGAGTTCGTCAGCCTCGGAATATCTGAAAGCACAACTCGCGGTGATTATTCCCTTGCAGACTTTTATCACTTTCGCTTTACTCATGTTGCTGATTTCACAGCCGAAAATTAAAGCTCTGTATCAGCGTTCAGGGAGTTATATTGATATCGTTTCAGGCGGGCTATTTTTACTCTTTGCGTTATGGTTATGGTATGACGCGCTTATTTTGATGAATTAACTGGATGATCATCCAAAGTGGATTCGGTGGGTTTAAGTGAAGAAGACACTAAATTTTCTTGTGTTTTAATCGCTGTTTGATAGCGGTTGGGTCTTAAGCTGGTTTCGGTATTTTCAGAACCCTGATAGCTACGGCTACGGTTGGCACGCTCGCGTAATCCACCTTTTTTAATTAACTGAACCATTGCATATCTCCCATTCCAAGAATTGCTATTGTAAATCAAATCTGGCAGCTATGAAGCTGTTTTTCTGCATAGCGATACTGGTATTAAAGCACCATAAAAAAAGACCTGTTTTTCGGAACAGGTCTCTCAATCAGAGCTGAATAAAATTAACGAAGGCCTTTATTTTCTTCTTGTAAAACATCGAGTATAGAGTGTTGTACGGGAACTTCTTGTTGTTGTGATTGCACATAGACGTGTACCACTTTAAATACGATCGCTGTAGCAAGACAGGCCACTAGACACAAAATCCAGAAGCCAAAAGGACTGCGAATATGATGCGAACCGCAATCTGGACATGATTTTTCTGTAGATTCCACTACTTTTTCGCAGCAGGCACATTGATATTGGTAGTGCATTGTTCTTCTCCCAGGATGTTATCCTTTTTTATTCTTCGATCATGAAAGATGATTTATCACCCTATCATATGAGAGCTTTCACAGGCTTGCAATACGAGATTATCGACAGTTACAGACCATCTATACAGAATCAAAATTAATGACATGCTTATGACAAGATTAGCAAGAAGATGAATGGACGCAGTGCTTATAAAATATACTGAATCTAAACCGGTAGTTATTGAAAAATAAAGCCCGCTTCAAGCGGGCTTTATTAGGGTTTTGTTAAGGATTACTGACCTGAACGGATGATATAATCAAATGCAGACAGTGATGCTTTCGCGCCTTCACCTGTGGCAATGATGATCTGCTTATACGGAACAGTAGTACAGTCACCCGCCGCAAATACACCTTTCACATTGGTTTCGTTGCGTTCGTTAATCAGGATCTCACCACGATTTGAAAGTTCTACCGCTGTTGCTTTTAAGAAATCGGTATTCGGCAACAAACCAATCTGTACGAAGATTCCTGCAAGTTCAACCGTATGTTCTTCATCGGTCGCACGGTCTTTGTATTTCAGTGCAGTTACCTGTGAAC